>JBGTJG010000094.1:0-5374 GCA_041745235.1 Ferruginibacter sp.
GAAAAGCTGCCTTCAAAATAACCTTTCACAAAAGTTTTCATGGTGGATTTGCTGTATGCTTCCTTGCTTATCAAAGGATAGTATTGATGCATTCGCCCAAAAACCTTTACTCCTAAAAATTCCTTTTCTGTCAGGATCTTAATTACCGTTGCAACTGTATTGTTGTGTGGTTTAGGCTCGGGCAATTCATCCAGAACATCACGCAGAAAAGCTTTATCCAATTTCCAAAAAACCTGCATGATCTGCTCTTCCGCTTTTGTAAGTTGCTTTATCATTTTTTTCTTTGTGAATGTAAAACTATAAAGATAGTTCTATAACTAATAATTTAGTTATCCACAGATAGTTCATATTTTAAAAAAGATTTTAATGCAGCACATTCTGTATATACATTTGCTGTAGTATTAAAACATTCAGCAATTTACAAGGCTAATACTGAAAGCCATAATTCTAAACAGTATGTCTCAATCTATCATAGAACTCACAAACGTAAACATCTACCAGGGCGAGAATCTTGTTCTTGAAGATGTAAATATCTCCGTAGATAAAGGGGAATTCGTTTACCTCGTGGGCAAAACAGGTACAGGTAAAAGCAGTCTCCTTAAAACATTGTATGGCGATCTTGAACTTACAGAAGGCGAAGGCTGGGTAGTAGGTCACAACTTGAAAGAACTCAATTGGAAAAATATACCGTATTTGCGGCGCCACTTGGGGGTGGTATTCCAGGATTTTCAATTGCTCACTGACCGGAACGTAACAGAGAACCTCAAGTTTGTTCTTAAAGCCACCGGGTGGAAGGACGAAAAGCTGATGGATGATAAAATAGAAGATGTACTGGACAAAGTAGGTCTCAGTGCCAAAGGAAATAACATGCCTTTTGAGCTCAGCGGCGGCGAGCAGCAAAGGATAGATGTGGCACGAGCCTTATTGAATTCTCCAAAGCTTATCCTCGCAGACGAACCTACAGGAAACTTAGATCCTGAAACGAGCGACGAGATCATGCAACTGTTGTTTCACATTTGCCGTGATTTCAATACAACTATCGTAATGGCGACACATGATTATATGGTGATCAAAAAATTCCCTGCAAGGATGATCAAGACAGAAGGCACAAAAGTGCTGGATAATGCTACCATATCCACGCTATAACCCGTAGAGCATTCTTTTGATTATTGTATAGATCTTTTAATGCGGCGCTCCGGTGCTGCATTATTTTTTCGGTATATGGCGTTGCAAATAAGTTCACAACATCCTTTTTCATATCCGCAGCAGTTTTCGCAATGTTGCATAATTCTTCTGTTTCGGATCCTTCTGCGCCTGCAGGATTAACAAGGCAATGCCGCCCGTTAAATAAAGCATTAAGCAGTTTTAACTTTACCCCTGTATTGTTTAAAGAAGGCACCACGTTCACATGTGCATTTTCAATCAGGCTCTGCATTTCCGGCTCTGTAGGATTGGCGTTGATGCTGATGTGCGCATGCCTAGCAGCAAATCTCTTTAATCTTTCTGAGGGATTCAGTCCGGCAATGATCAGGGGAATCACAGAATCATTGAAGACGTTTTTGATCAGCCAAATTGCTGCTTGCTCATTCTCATTTACAGAAAGATTTGCATGGTACAGGAAATGTTTCCCGTTCCCTTCCTTTCCCGAAACATTTTCCCATGGCAGAAAAACAGGCAGGAAATGAACATCCGGTGCACCGAACATTACTTTGTAATGATCAGCATCAGCAGTACTTAATGCCCACACATGCGTATGCAGCGCAATTTTTCGCTCATATTTTTTCAAAAGGCGCGCTTCTGTGAGATAATAAATTCTTTTTAAAATATTCGTTTCATTCTTCGCAAGGGATGCATAATATTTATGTTCTGTATTAAACAGCCGTAAATAAGTTTTTCTGCCCTCATCCTTAAGCGTTTTTAAAAAGAAAGTGGAGTGGATTCCTTCAAATAAAATGGGGTAATTGTCTTTTCTGAGGTTTGTCAGCAAGCTTTCATCGTTCCTTGATTGGACAATGTAAGGCAGAGAAAAGGAGAGTGCATTCAGATTCTTTTTTCGCGGATAATAATCTACCGTTTCACAATATTTATTAAGCTGATCGGTCGCGGGCCTGGTTTTTACAAAACAATGCAGGTGAATTTTCACCCCTTCAGCATGCAGCCATTTTATTTTGTAATAAATATCTATCACGCCGCCGAAATCTGCCGGCCACGGTACATCATGTGTTACGATATGAATGTGCTTCTCATTCATAGAAACGGTTTATAAATGGCGACAAGTTTTTTACTTTCATTTTCCCAGCACAGCTCACGGGCTGCCGCAATACAGTTCGCCTTATAAGATTTATAGGTTGGCCCATCAGACAATAATTCTCTTACCGCAGTGGCTATTGCTTGCGGATCATTCGTTGTAAGGCAGATACCGCATTTGTATTCATTGATTATCCGTTTTACCTCGGGTATTCCCGTAGCAATTACGGGCACTCCTGCATGTATGTAATCAAATATTTTATTGGGCAAATTATACAAACAGTTCAGATCATCGAATGAATCCAGGCTGAAACCAATTCGTGCCAAAGGTGTATATTTCTTTAACTGCGCCGGCGGCAGTTTATCGATCATATCCACACGTTCTGTTAAATCCCGGTCCTGCTTTTTCACTTTGATATCATCCCATTGAGTACCACTGCCGATCATTACCAGCAAATAATTTTCAGGCAGATATTTCATGGCTTCTAATAACTCCATACCCCCACGGCCTACGTTTATCCCCGCACCCTGCATCATCAGTATCGTTTTATCTTTCCACCTTTCAGGCATTTCCCTTTCCGCCGGGGGAGTCGTAACCGGTACATTTCTGATCACTGCTATTTCATTACCGTATTCTTCCCGGTATTTATTTCTGACAGAATCATTAACCGTATAAACGGTTTTTAATTTCGGAAAAATAAAATCTTCTGCCATCTTCCAGATCTTTCGTTTTGCAGGCGAGTCCCGCAGTTCAGGCACGCCGGTAAAATATTCATGGGTATCATAAAATATTTTCTTGCCGCGCAATCTGCTGCAGATGAAATTCGGTATCAGTACATCCAGGTCATTTGCCAGAAAATAATCTGTTTTGCAGAATAGCAGTCTGAAAAATAATCTAAAATTGAACTCCGCATATTGCATGATGCCTTTTCTGAAAGTGCACCTTATCCGAGTCGCAATAAAGGTATAGGTATCTAACGGGAGACTGTCATTGAAGCTCCTTGCAATAACACTTACTTCAAATCCCATTGCCTGCAGGGTTTCACAAATGCGTATCACCCTTTGATCTGTTGTAAGATCAGATATTATCGAAACCGTTATTCTTTTTTTCGAGATCATCCGCAGCGGAAGTATTTTAAACAGAAAGCAAATATTCATTTAAATGCCGAAGAATGTTGGCGGATGCTTTCCCGTTACCGAATATGCCGCCGGTAAAATCAGCATCAAGTCCTTCCAGGCTGTAAAAACTTTTGACAATCGTTTCTTTATTTGCAGAACTTTTCAGGGAACAATTCATTTCCAAAATTTCCGGCCAGAAAACCTCATCCATAATGATCACCGATTTCTTTTTTGCAAAATAAGCTTCCCGGCTCATGCCGCCGCTATCCGTTATAACCGCTTTAGCATTCATAAGTAAATGCTTCATTTCCGGATAACCTAAAGGAGGGAGCATCTCGAAGTTCGGTACCAATCCAAATTCTTCAATCCTTTTCTTTGTATGCGGATGCAAAGGCAAAAGAACCGGTATTTGAGCATGAATTAAGTTAAGCGCCTCAATGATATTACGCAGGTTGCCCGCATTTATCAGGTTTGCCTCACGATGGATGGTACACAACACGTATTCTGAA
Source organism: Ferruginibacter sp. (assembly GCA_041745235.1). Taxonomy (GTDB): domain Bacteria; phylum Bacteroidota; class Bacteroidia; order Chitinophagales; family Chitinophagaceae; genus Ferruginibacter. The sequence continues at coordinate 3,876 of JBGTJG010000094.1, forward strand.
TGCGGAACAAGTAAATTCTTTGCAGATTCTATTTTCAGAAAAGCATCAAGCATCAGATCACCGGTAACAAGCAGATCATTTTTTTTAGAAGAGCCGTAACCTTCAGCCTGCATCGTTGTATAATTCTTTTCCGTACAGCAATAATTCACATCAGACAGCCCATCCGTTTCCACTCTGTTCATCTCTTCCGGCATTGTGTTGTCATATGTACGCACGCCTGCTTCAAAATGAATCAAAGGCAAACCCGTTTTTCTTGCTGCTATTGCTGCCGCCAGAGTAGTGTTGGTGTCCCCGTAAACGAACACTGCGGATTCCCTATGTTGGCTGAAATAGCTTTCAAACTTTTCTGCCGCTTCGGTAATGAATTGATCACGGGCGGATGTATTTATATTAAAATTGAAATCAGCAGTAGGAATCTGAAGCTCTTTAAAAAAAAGCTCACTCATATTATAACTGTAATGCTGCCCGGAGTGGACAATCCGCTGCACTATAGTGCTATTAACAGCTATTTCATTGAACAATACTGCCAGTTTAATAAACTGCGGCCTGTTGCCCACTACATGTATTATTCTCTTCAATTCGTCTTATTGTAAATACGTTCAATAATTTCTACCGTTTTTAACCCGTCTTCACCGTTTGCGAGATTATGATTGGCGTCATTAAGCGCAACAATAAGGTTTGCATATACTTTATCATGATCGCTCATGTTGCTGGACGCTATCTGTCTGCATGTCTTTCAGCTATTCTGCCACACCCGATAATCGCAAATTTGAATTTCATGTGCCGCAATATTCAAAAAAAAGCATCATATTACCTCTTTATTGAGCAATTTAATGTACTTTTGCGCACTATTATAAAAAAGTAAAACAAAACCGTTTTAAACAAAAAATTGATGTCGCATTTAACTTTAGAAAAAACAGCAAACATTTTCTCCACCTACGGCGGTAGCGAAAAGAACACCGGTTCCGTAGAAGGACAGGTGGCTCTGCTTACAGAACGCATTAACCACATATCCAATCACCTGAAGATAAATAAAAAAGATTTTTCTTCTCAGCGTGGCCTTATGATGATGGTGGGCCAGCGTAAAAGATTGCTTACTTACCTCAGCAAGCATGATCTTACAGGATACAGGGCATTGATCGAGAAACTTGGTCTCCGTAAATAATTAACCATATGCAAGAGTAAATTTTTCCCAACAGTAGTATACCGTTGGGATTTATTCTTTATGCATGTAAACATTAAAGGCTGATCTTTTCGGCCAAAAAATAATAATATGTCAGCTTTACAAGCAAAAACAATTACGTTCGAGATCGGCGGTGGCCGTATGGTTACCATGGAAACCGGCAAAATGGCCCGCCAGGCAGATGGTGCAGTTGTGGTTCGCCAGGGAAATTGTGTGATATTGGCTACAGTGGTGGCAAACACAGAACCTAAAGAAGGACAATCTTTCTTCCCTTTGTCAGTAGACTATCAGGAGAAATTTTCATCTGCAGGACGTA
>JBGTJG010000095.1:0-6630 GCA_041745235.1 Ferruginibacter sp.
CGACGGTTTCGCGCTGGTCGAAACCCCCTACCTCGGTATGGAACACCAAAGCGCCATTGCTTACGGTAACAATTATAAAAAAGGCTATGCCGGTTCTGACCTCTCGGGTTCCGGAGAAGGACTAAAATGGGATTTTATCATTGTTCATGAAAGCGGCCACGAATGGTTTGCAAACAGCATTTGCACAAAAGACATTGCAGATATGTGGGTACATGAAGGGTTTACAAACTACAGTGAAACCCTGTTTACAGAATATTATTGGGGAAAACCCGCAGGCGAACGATATGTACAGGGCAGCAGGAAAAATATTGAAAATGATATCCCTATCATTGGTCCTTACGGAGTTAATAAACACGGTAGTGGTGACATGTATCCCAAAGGCGCAAATATGTTGCACACTATAAGGCATGTAAAGAATAACGATAAAAAATTTCGTGAGATGTTACTGAACATGAATAAAACATTTCACAATCAAACAGTAACTACACATCAGATAGAGAAGTTTATCAGCAAAAAATTAAAGCTTGACCTCGCCGGCGTTTTTGATCAATACCTGCGTACTGCAAAAATCCCAATCCTTGAGTATAAGATCAGTAATAAAAATATTGAATACCGATGGGTAAATGCTGTGAATAATTTGAAATTACCCGTCACAGTATCGCTTGGCGACGGAAAATCGGAAAAACGAATTTTACCCGGGGCCAATTGGAAAACGCTTAAAACCGGGCAGGGGTATGACGGACAATCATTCAGGGTAAATAAAAATCTTTATATCGAAACGAAAAGGGTGAGTTAACCTAATGATATAAAATTAAAAGCCCTCGTTTAAAAAAACGGGGGCTTCACTTAATCAAAGTATATTCATCCTACAGATTTCCTGCAGTATTATCACCTGTTGCCGGGCGACCGCCTGCTATAAAACGACTTTTCCAATAATTGTCATCTAAATTATTTACTGCTACTCCTTTACTGCTGGAGGAATGAACAAACTTCCCTTCTCCCAGGTAAACACCTACGTGGCTTACACCGCCGCGGGTATTGAAGAATACAAGATCACCTTCTGCTAACTGGTTTTTTACAACCTTTAAACATTTGGCATATTGCTCTCTCGCCGTACGGGGAAGCGCAAAACCGAACACTGTTCCCATGAGCTTTTCGGAAAAGCTGCTGCAGTCCACACCGTTCTTGTTTGTGCCGCCAAAACGATATTTAGTCCCCCACCACTCGTCAATAAAACTGAGTAAGGATTTGTTATTCAGAGACTCAACATTCCTGTTAAGGATCTGAGCATATTTAAATTGAATAGAACTGCAAATTTCTGTAACTGAAGCTGCGGGAAAAAGCTTTTTTGTAAGGGAAGCAAAGATATTCTGAACTTTTGTACGGGTATCTTCAGCGGGAATCTGAACCATTCCGGCAAGAGGGCCATTTCCAACTTTTGTTCGGTTTGCTGTTTGAGCTGAAGCAGAAAGAGAAAAAAGGGTAATCGAGGTGATGATCAGAAAACGAATAAGGAATGTCTGCATACGTAAAATCAGGTTTACAGTTGTAAGAGAATTCTTGTAAAGGGTCTTTCTGCTAAATCTTTGCTGCTCTGATGATGATGTCCTGTCTGTCGTTTGTATCTCTCACAACAAATTTAAAAATATTGCTGTTTTTGTCGTTAGAGCAAAAATAAGGGTATGAGCCTTTTCAAACAAAGGAATTGTGTAAAAATTTCTACAAGTTGGGAATTTTGGCAAAACGGTAACATATTTGGGATAATCACAATTTTTATCTTTTTAAAGTTAACGGTCAATAATTTTCATAAGAACTTATCCGCAAACTGTGGAAAATCATCACCTGACCTGAACTTTATTATTACCATATTTGTGTGAGCTATCTAAACATCGCCTTTCTTTTCACATGAACTTTTCTCACCTACACGTACACACCCAATTTTCGCTTCTTGACGGTGCGGCTTCAATCAAAAATTTATATAAAAAGGCAATTGCAGACGGCATGCCTGCAGTTGCCATAAGTGACCACGGCAATATGTTCGGCGCATTTGAATTTGTAAAAGAAGCGTACAAACATAAAAATGATGATGGCTCGCTGAAAGTGAAACCTATTGTAGGATGCGAATTTTATATAACTGCAGACCGAACCAGAAAAGCTTTCAGCAAAGAAGAAAAGGATCCGCGACACCATCAGATCCTGCTGGCAAAGAATGATATCGGGTATAAAAATCTCGTAAAGCTTACGTCCCTTGGTTATATAGAAGGTATGTACAGTAAGTACCCGCGTATAGACAAGCAGCTTATCCATAAGCATCATGAAGGATTGATCGCTACAACGTGTTGTCTTGGCGCTCTTGTGCCGCAGATCATCCTGAAAAAAGGCGAAGCTGAAGGAGAAAATGAATTTAAATGGTGGCTGAATATTTTTCAGGAAGATTATTATGTAGAACTGCAAAGGCACGGCATGCCCGAGCAGGATAAAGTAAATGCTGTACTGCTGAAATACGCCAAAAAATACAATGTAAAAGTTATTGCCAGTAATGACAGCCATTACGTAGAGCAGGAAGATTTTAATGCGCACGATATTCTCCTGTGCATAAATACCGGCGAAAAGCAAAGCACTCCCGCGTCCCGGGATTTTTCTGATGATGACGTTTCAGTAAAGAACAAAAGGTTTGCATTTCCTAATGACCAGTTCTTTTTTAAGACCGCCGCGCAGATGAAAGAAGTATTCCACGACCTGCCGGAAGCCATAGACAATACCAACGAGATCGTTTCTAAAATAGACCTGCTGGATCTGAAGCGTGATATACTATTACCTCACTTTACCGTTCCGCCAAATTTTAAAAGCCAGGATGAATATCTCGCAAACCTTACATGGTCCGGCGCCAAAGATCGATACCGGATACTAACTCCTGAAACAGAGGAAAGAATACAGTTCGAGCTGGGCGTAATTGAGAAAATGGGTTTTGCCGGTTACTTTCTTATTGTGAGTGACTTCATCAGAGCCGGTAAAGAGATCGGGGTCTTCGTGGGGCCGGGCCGGGGCTCTGCTGCAGGTAGTGTAGTAGCTTACTGTATCGGCATTACTAACATAGACCCGATAAAGTACAACCTGCTTTTTGAGCGTTTCCTGAACCCGGAGCGGAAATCGATGCCGGATATAGATACAGATTTTGATGATGAGGGCCGTCAGAAAGTAATTGATTATGTTGTAGAAAAATACGGTAAGAACCAGGTAGCACAGATCATTACATACGGCACAATGGCAGCAAAAAGCAGTATTGCAGATGTGGCCCGCGTAATGGATCTTCCCCTGCAGCAAAGCCGTGCATTATCGGGCCTGGTACCGGAACGGCCGGGGATGAATTTAAAAAGGCTGCTCACAGCACCTATTACAAAAAAAGAAGCGGAAAAGGGCGGCGAGAAATCGCTTGAGGAAAAAGAACAGTTACAGGCGGATGATATTGAAAAAATAAAGAAGCTTCGGGAGTTCTACAACGGGGATGATGACCTAGCAAAAGTTTTGCACGAAGCAGAAAAACTGGAGGGTTCAGTTCGAAACACCGGTATCCATGCTTCTGCTATCATTATTGCTCCGAAAGACCTTACAGATCTGCTGCCGGTAGCCACTTCAAAAGAATCCGCTTTATGGCTTACCCAGATAGAAGGAAATACGATTGAAGAAGCAGGCGTTATTAAAATGGATTTTCTGGGCCTGAAGACGCTGAGCATTTTAAAAACAGCGCTGGCGCTCATCAAACAGCATCATGGTGTTACGATTGATATTGATGAGATATCGCTGGAAGATGAAAAAACATATGCGCTCTATCGCCATGCAGATACCAATGCCACGTTCCAGTTTGAAAGCCCGGGCATGCGTAAATATCTGCGGGAACTTAAGCCGGATAAATTTGCGGATCTCATTGCAATGAATGCATTGTATCGCCCGGGGCCAATGGCTTATATTCCTGATTTTATTGCACGCAAACACGGCAGGCAGGAAGTGACATATGATCTGCCGGAGATGCAGGAATACCTTGAGGAAACATACGGCATAACTGTATACCAGGAACAGGTAATGCTGTTATCTCAGAAGCTTGCAGGTTTCAGTAAAGGGCAGGCCGACGTACTCCGGAAAGCGATGGGGAAAAAAGACAGGAAGACGCTTGATAATTTAAAAGATGATTTCCTGAAAGGGGCAATTGCTAAAAGCCACGATAAGAAGATCCTGGAAAAGATATGGATAGATTGGGAAAAGTTTGCGCAATATGCCTTCAATAAATCGCACTCTACCTGCTATGCTTTTGTAGCATACCAAACAGCTTATTTAAAAGCCCACTACCCTGCTGAATATATGGCAGCAGTGCTCAACCATGCAGGCAGCATCGATAAGATAACTTTCTTTATGGAAGAATGCAAGCATATGCATTTGAAAGTACTTGGGCCGGACATTAATGAATCTCAGAACGGTTTTGCAGTAAATGATAAAGGAGAAATTCGCTTTGGCTTCAGCGGTATGAAAGGCGTGGGTGAGAATGCAATTGAAAGCATAGTTGAAGAAAGAAATAAGCACGGCAAATTCAAAGATGTGTTTGATCTTGTACGCCGTGTAAATCTGCGGGCAGTGAGCAAAAAAACACTTGAAAGTTTAATATACAGCGGAGCGATGGATTGTTTTACAGATATGCATAGGGCTCAGTATTTCTTTCAGGCTCCCGGTGATGCAGTCTCCTTGGATAAAATTGTTAAGTTCGGCTCGGTCTTTCAATCACAGGCAGCAGGTTCTGCAAATACGCTTTTTGGGGATATGGAAATGCCCGATATTATTCCACCCAAGCTGGCACAATGCCCGCCATGGCAGTTGGTAGAAAAACTTGACTTTGAGAAAGACGTTACGGGGATGTACATGAGCGGCCATCCGCTGGATGATTTCAAATTTGAGCTTACTCATTATAATATAAGCCGGCTTGCAGATTTTATGGAAGTGAAAAATGCAGTCGATGGCATCCCCACACTTAAACAGTTCCGCCTGGCGGGCCTCGTTACCGACGGACAGCATAGGCTTACGAAAACCGGTAAGAATTTCGGAATAATGCATATTGAAGATTTCAGCGGGAAGGCGGATTTTGCTATGTTCGGCGAAGATTATGTGAAATACAGCAATTACCTTGATAAGGGAACGATCGTAATGCTGGAAGGCGCTTTTAAACAGCGGTACAACGGCGATAGCTATGAATTCAAAATCACAAAGCTTCACTTGCTGGAAACAGTAAAGCCTTCACTCACGAAAGAAGTGAAAATAGATGCACTGCCGGAATCAATAAATGAAGCATTTGTCAATTTTGTAACCACTAATGTACAGGATCATCCGGGGAAAACTACGCTCAAATTCTGCATAAAAGATCCCGCGGAAAATCTGAAGATCGGCTTATATACTCTGGAAAAAAGTTTTACAATGAATGATGATATGGCCGCGTTCCTCAGCAATAATGATGAGCTGGATGTAAGTGTCATTACTGCCTGACAATTTGCACAATAATTGCTCTTGAGTCAGGGTTATCTGTCATAAAAGCAATTTAAAAATCCGGTTGTAGATTTGTAACCTTTACATCAAACAATAAATTATATATTATGGCACTCGAATTCACAGATACAAATTTTCAAACCGAAGTACTTGATTCAGATAAACTGACTGTTGTTGATTTTTGGGCAGAATGGTGCGGCCCCTGCCGTGCTATCGGGCCGGTAATTGCTGAACTTTCAAAAGAATATGAAGGTGTAGTAAATGTGGGCAAGCTTAATGTAGATCAAAACCCACAGGTATCAATGAATTACGGCATTACCAGTATACCTGCTATACTTTTTTTGAAAAACGGCCAGGTGGTAGATAAATTGGTTGGCGCACAACCTAAAGCAAATTTTGTAAAAAAGATTGAAGCACTTAAGTAAATGTTTAAATAGGAATTAAAAATGCCGCCTGTATTGTAGCAGGCGGCATTTTACTTTTTATCATTTTCCCCTTAATGGGTGAGTGCAATTTCTTTATCCTTTAAAGAATGTTTGTGTCTGAACATCAACCCGAACAGCACCGCCACTATAAGCGCATAAATGGCAAATGCAAGCCAGATCCCCTGCCAATCTTTTCCTGCGGGTGTGGTATAATAAGTATCAATAAGCCACCCGCTGATTTTAGTTCCTAATAACGCTCCTACCCCGTTAGTCATCATCATAAATAAACCCTGTGCGCTCGAACGGATCGCCGGATCGGTTTCAGTTTCTACGAATAAAGAGCCGGATATGTTGAAAAAGTCGAAAGCCATCCCGTATACAATGCAGGAGAGAATTATCATCCACAGGCCATCTCCGGGGTTGCCATAGGCAAATAATGCAAATCGCAGCACCCAGGCGATCATAGCAAACAGCATTACTTTTTTAATACCGAATCTTTTCAAAAAATACGGAATCGTCAGAATAAATAAAGTTTCTGAGATCTGCGAAATAGACATAATAATGGTCGAATATTTTACTACAAAAGACTCTGGCCCATATTCAGGTAATAATTTGAAGTCATCTAAAAAGGAATCACCGTACATATTGGTTAGCTGTAAGGCAGCCCCTAGGAACATGG
>JBGTJG010000096.1:0-13657 GCA_041745235.1 Ferruginibacter sp.
ATGGGATTTTGGCGATCCGGCATCAGGTGCATTAAACAGCTCAACAGATTTTGAACCAACTCACATTTATCAGAACCCGGGTGTATACAGGTATCGGCTTATAGCATATGATTCCACTACTTGTAATAAATCAGATACCTCCGAATACTTTACAATAACGGTTGTAAAAAAACCAACTGCACTGGCTGATTGGGCGCCCAATCCGCCCGAGCCAAACGTACCCGTGAGGTTCACCAACCTTTCGAGCGATGCAGACAGTTATTTATGGAATTTCGGCGACGGGGAACAATCGACTGAATTTGCTCCCGTGCACGAATACAATGCAACAGGTGCTTATAATGCAGAACTGATTGCGTACAGCATAGCCGGATGTACGGATACTTTCCCTCTGGTAGTTAATGTGATTATAAATCCGCTGCTGGATGTGCCGAATGCCTTTACTCCCGGAAGGTTTGGTGTGAATAGTGCAGTGAATGTGAGGGGCTTTGGTATCGGAAAAATGGATTGGAAAATATACAACAGATGGGGGCAGCTGATATTTCATTCTGCAAGTAAGAAAGTAGGCTGGAACGGATATTACAAAGGAGTATTACAACCAATGGATGTTTATGGCTACACTCTGGATGTGGAATTTACTGATGGAAAAAAATTACGAAAAACCGGGGATATTACATTGCTCCGATAAAAAAGAAAGGAAAAATTAATGAATTCGATAAAAAAAATAGTGTTTTTGAATATATTACTGGCTGCGGGCTTTTGTTCTGCTGCTCAGGATCTTCATTTCTCACAGTTTTTTAATTCCCCGCTTACAACAAATCCTGCCAATACCGGGTTTATACCGGATGCAGATTTTCGCATAGGGGCTAATTACAGAAATCAATGGACGAGCGTGCTCAATGTGCCTTATAAAACCATGAGCGTTTGGGGAGATGCACAGGTATTCAGGGATAAATTTGAGAATGGCTGGCTGGGTCTGGGTGGACTTATACTTAGTGATAAGGCAGGCAGCGGCGGATTGCGGTCAGACAAAATATACGGCTCAGTTGCTTATCACCAGATGCTGGGAAACAGCAGTTTGTTAAGTGCAGGTTTCAACCTCGGTTATGCATCTAAGAGAGTAGATCAGACTAATCTGAAATTTCCTTCTCAGTTCAACGGTAAGTTTTTCGACGCAAGCATTTCTCCGGGTGTACAGTTTACCGATCTTAATGTGAGTTATTTTGATATGCAGGCAGGTTTAAATTATGCCTTCTTTCCGGATGAAGATGTGTACATAAACGGGGGTTATTCAGTACACCATGTAAACAAACCCACAGAAAGCTTTTTCGGAGATAATACTGAGGCGGGAAAAATTCCTATGCGACACATTGGTTTTGTAAACGGTATATTTAAATTGAATTCCCGTGTTATCATAAATCCAAATGTATATTTTACTACTCAGGCAAAGGCAGTAGAACTAACCGGCGGCCTTAATGCGAATTATAATTTATCAGAGTTCGGCGAAAAGCAATTAATAGCCGGGTTATATTACCGAAACAAGGATGCGATCATACCAATGGCAGGATTTGAAACCAACAATCTTATATTTACTTTCAGTTATGATGCAACAATATCTTCCTTAAAGAATTTCAATAATTACAGGGGGGCTGCCGAATTCAGTATCGTAAAGAAAGGATTCTATCCCGGCAATAAAGACCGGCAAACCCTGTGTCCTAAATTTTAATCAGATTTCCTTTATACAATTTTCTTTCCTTTGCATGAAACCCGCATTTCATGAGCGTAACGGCTGATCCATCAGAAATTTACAGTAAACACTACGCCTCACTGAAAGAAGCGGTCGGCGAAAATTATGTATTTCTCGATCATGAGACCCTGGATGTTTTTGCAAAAGATGAAACCGAAAATCTTTATTTCCTCCCTCATATTGTTATCAAACCCCGGACGGCTGCTGAAATAAGTGCTGTAATGAATATCTGCAATGAGTATAAGATTCCGGTCACACCGCGGGGTGCAGGCACCGGTCTCAGCGGAGGCGCATTACCTAACTTAGGCGGAGTCCTGATATCATTTGAGCGAATGAATTCTATTCTGGAAATAGATGAGAGAAACCTTCAGGTAACAGTAGAGCCGGGTGTAATTACCGAGGTTCTTCAGAATGCCGTTAAAGAAAAAGGATTGTTCTACCCCCCTGACCCGAGCAGCAGGGGCAGTTGTTTTATCGGTGGAAATATAGCAGAAAACAGTGGTGGGCCTAAGGCAGTAAAGTACGGCGTAGTTAAGGATTATGTTTTAAACCTTGAAGTAGTGCTGCCCACAGGAGAAATAATATGGACAGGTGCAAACGTCCTGAAAAATGCTACAGGATATAATCTAACTCAACTCATAGTGGGCAGTGAAGGTACGCTCGGGTTAGTCACTAAAATAGTTTTAAGGCTCATTCCTTATCCTAAATTTGATCTGTTGATGCTGGTACCTTTTAATGATCTTGAAAAAGCCGGTGCAGCAGTAAGTGCTATTTTTCGGGCAGGCTTCACGCCAAGTGCTCTTGAACTGGTTGAAGCAGATGCTTTAAGGATTGTGAGCAAATTTGTAAACAGCAGTGCTGTACCCCTTGGCAATGATGTAGCTGCTCATTTGATAATAGAAGTGGATGGAAATGACACTGATGTGCTCCTGAAAGAAATGGAATCAATCGCTGCAGTTCTTTCGGATTATGACTGCGGAGAAATTTATTTTGCTGATGATGAAATGCAAAAAGCCGAATTGTGGAAGCTGAGACGCCGGGTAGCAGAAGCAGTTAAGCTTGCAGGTTACACAATTGAAGAAGATACTGTCGTTCCGCGGGCGTCTTTACCCGCTCTGATACAGGGTATAAAAAAATTACGTGATCAATATGATTTTGATGCAGTGTGCTACGGGCATGCCGGCGACGGAAATTTGCATGTAAGAATCAAAAAGCCCGGTAGCATGTACAGTTTGGATAATCCTGAAGTGATACCGGCATTAAAGGCATTGTTTTCGCTGGTAAAGTCAATGGGTGGAACGATCAGCGGTGAGCATGGCATTGGGCTTATACAAAAAGAATACATGCCTATCATGTTTGATGATGTTACGCTCAATCTGATGCGGAGTATCAAAAAAGTATTTGATCCGAATAATATCCTGAATGCAGGAAAAATATTTGACAATTAATCATAAAAAATAAAATAAGAACTCATGAAAAATTTTTGTATTTCATTTCTATGTTTTGCATTCGCTATAACAGGGGTAAATGCGCAGGAAGTAAAAGAAGAGGAGGAAGAAGAAGTAAAAACAGGTTTCAAAAAAGAAAATCTTTTTGTTGGCGGTACGGTGGCATTAGGTTTTGCTAACGGGCAAACTGCTTTTGGTATCGGGCCATATTTCGGGTACAGTATTAATAAATATATCGATGTGGCTTTATCGCTTAATTATAATTATGTTTCTCAGCGAGACAATATTGTTTTGGGTGACAAGTTGCGGCAATCCATAATAGGCCCGGGTGTATTTACGCGGATTTACCCGGTAAAATTCCTTTTTGCTCATGCACAATACGAGCAAAATTTTATAAAAGTCAAATACATTCCTGCATCTAACAGTGCCGCTCAGCCTTTCCAGGATACCGAAAGTGTAGGAAGCGTTCTCGTCGGTCCGGGGTTTGCAAGTGGCCGGGGGGACAGCAAATCATTTTATTACATCTCTGTCTTATTTGATGTGGCTAAGAATAAGATGTCTCCTTATGTAGATAGTGAGGGAAGGATGAATCCGATCATCCGGGCGGGTTTTAATTTTGCATTATTTCAGGGTGGGGGAGACAGGGGTGCCGGCGGGAGTTCCCGCCGGAATAGATTCTGATAATATGGGTCGAATAATTTACAGGTAATTAATAATTTCTTCGGGATCAGTGATAACGATCATCTGCTCCTCAGGGTGGTTATAAAGGAAAACTTCATCATGCATTAGTTTAATGTGTGCGATGAGGTGATCATAAAAACCGGCTGTATTCATAAAGAAGATCTTCTTGCTGTGAATCTTTAATTGATTCCATGTAAGCATTTCAAATACTTCATCAAGCGTGCCGTACCCTCCCGGAAGTATGATAGCCGCATCACATTTTTCATAAAGCATTTTTTTGCGGGAGTGCATGTCATTTACTACATGTGTTTCTGTGAGGCTGAGATGCATATGCTCCTGTGCTTTCAGCAGCTCGGGAATAATACCTGTTACATTTCCACCGTTATCTAATGCCGCATTGGCCACAGCTCCCATTAAGCCACGGTTTCCACCGCCATACACAATGTTTATTTTCCTTTCGGCAAATAACTTTCCGAGCTGCCTGGTATGTTCTTCAAATAACGGATTACTGCCTGTTTTACTCCCGCAAAATATGGCCATTGCTTTAATGCTCATGGAACTTAATTTAACACAAAGACACAAAACTTTTTTAACAATAACGTGTTTAAATATTGTAGTTATGTTAATTCGACTGCCTCGGTAAAAAAATTATCCCTGCTTGTAATAAATTGCAGGATTGTGCAATCGGTATCGCAATATGAAAAGTATAATATCTGTCTTTATTCTTGTTTCCTTTTGTAATCATGCATTTGCATCCGATACGCTGGTAGTACCTTTCGAGCATAAGCGTTCAGCTATCGTGCACAAAAGTACTCTGGCGGCATTAGACAGTGTGGTGCTGATTTTAAATCGCAATGCAGAGATCACTCTTTCAATAGAAGGGTATGCATATGTAGATGAGGGCAATGATACGATTTGTAAATACCTTTCACTTAACAGGGCATTGTTTGTCCGCGATTGTATGATCGGCAGGGGGATAGATTCCAATCGCATCAGTTATATAAAAGCAATGGGCCAATGGACCCCTGCAAAAAAAGGGAATTATAAAATAAACAATGATGTGCACAGCCGCGTTGAGCTGCTTTTGATTTACCCGCCTCCGCCTCCGGTTGTTGTAATTTCAGATATTGATGAAGACGGTATTGAAGACGGATCTGACGGCTGTCCCGAAAAATACGGTCATTCTGACAACAATGGCTGTCCCGATAAAGCGGATTTGCTTATCCATTTTGATAATTCACAATCCTACATTGCTTCCCGCGTCTTTCCTATCCTGGATAAGTTACTGTTCGAACTGAAACAAAATCCGCACTATACAATCTCCCTCAGCAGTCATGCTTCTAAAATTGAAGGTATAAAATCGGTAACTGACAGGCTTTCCCGAGAGCGTGCTGATATCATTTGCAGATACCTTTTATCCCACAACTTTACTGCAGCGAGAATTGATTCTGTCAATAATTACGGATCATCACGACCCATGAATAGTCAAAAAAATCCGCAGGATATCAGTAACAATGCCAGTGTAGAAATTATGGTAAACAGGCACAGTCCGCGTTGACCCAATAAATTTAAATTGAGTCCTGTAATGCACCCGCCGGTTTTTTTTACTTTATATTTTTAAAGAAAGTTGGCGTAAGACCGGTTACTTTTTTAAAAGGGCGGAAAAGGTGAGGTGCGCTGCAATAGTTCAACTGATAAGACATCTCAGTAAGATTCAGTTCATTATAAATGAGCAGTTATTTTACACGCTCTATTCGTTGTGCTATAATGTAGTGCTCTATTGTTATTCCGGTTGTCTCTGAAAAGAGATGGGCCATGTAAGTATAATCGTATTTTAGTTTTCCGGACAGGAATTCGGAATTGTTTATTTGAACTGCATTGTCAGAATTATAAACGATATCATGAATAATCGTTTTTATCTTTTCGATAATGCCGGATTTTTTATTATCAATCAGTTCAAGTCCTGGCTTCAGCAAATCATTTCTCAGTATTCCCCGTTGTACAGGAGTGATATTGTCTTTTACTTCAAATTCGCCCAGATGGACCCCATTATACTGTAAGCCAAGCTTGTCTAGTTGATCCTGAACAATTTTTCTGCAGCGCAGACTCACCATGTACTTTATGTAAAGTTTCGTTTTGTAAGAGTAAGAAAGGTTAGCAACATTATCTGAAAACCACCGTTTTAAGGAAATGGATAAAAGAAGATTGCCATATTCATCTGCAAAAATCAATCAGATTGCTGATGCAATATCAAATAAACTTAAGTTGAGCCGCTCGGCTTCGCAGGTCGTTCCTGATATTTAAGCATTCCTTCTTTAAATTAATTTGTATTTTACCGCCTGACGTTTCCTGTTTTTTCAAGACCAAAATTAATATTATACATGTCACCTTACATTCTTCTCACTTTTGTAGCAGGTTATTTTCTTTTATTGTTGGGGGTAGCCTGGTACACCAGCCGCAATTCGAATAACGAATCATTCTTTATAGGAAATAAGAATTCAAATTGGATGCTGGTGGCATTCGGCATGATAGGAACATCACTTTCCGGGGTCACGTTTGTAAGTGTGCCGGGCGGTGTGGGCAAAGAAGCTTTTGCTTATTTTCAAATCGTTCTCGGATATCTTGTTGGCTATATCGTAGTAGCATATGTTCTTTTGCCGCTTTACTATAAGCTAAATCTCACATCAATCTACAATTACCTGCGGGGAAGATTAGGGGTTGCTTCTTATAAAACGGGTGCATCTTTTTTTATACTTTCCCGCACGCTGGGAGCTACAGCAAGGCTTTACCTCGTAGTAAAGATCCTGCAGGATGCCATTCTTTCACAATTGGGTGTACCGTTTTGGGTGACCACAGTTATCATCCTGGTTATGATACTCATCTATACATATGAAGGCGGCGTGAAGACGATCGTTTTTACAGATACGCTGCAGACGATGTTTATGCTTACTGGGCTTGTGGTTTGTACTATCTACATTATGAATGCAATGGATCTTAACCCGGTTACTGCAGTAGATGCCATGCAGGAGAAAGGTTATGGTAAAATATTTTTTTCAGATCCGATGAGTAAATTATTTTTTGTGAAGCAGATACTTGCGGGTATGTTCATTACTATTACCATGACGGGTATGGATCAGGAAATGATGCAGAAAACAATTTCTGTTAAACGACTCGGAGATTCGCAGAAAAATATCATTACCCTTTCTGTAATTATGGTGGGGGTTATATTGTTATTTCTTTTCCTGGGAGCATTGCTCCATTTGTATGCGGCGCAGCAGGGCGTAGCAGCTACAGGGGATAAGCTTTTCCCGGAGATAGCGCTTAAACATATGCCACCGGTGGTATCTATTATATTTATCATTGCCCTTATTTCAGCACTTTTTCCAAGTGCAGACGGAGCCATTACCGCATTAACTTCTTCTGTGTGTATTGATATAATCGGTATACAAAGGAGAGAAGATATGGATGAGGCGCGGAAAAAGAAACTCCGTCAGAGAGTACACCTTGCGGTAGCATTTGTATTCCTTCTTTTTGTGCTGATGTTTTATCAGATAAACAATCCAAGTATGATCGGTGTTATTCTGAAAGTAGCAGCTTATACATACGGACCGTTGCTTGGCCTCTTCGCTTTCGGTATACTTACGAACAGGAATGTACAGGATAAGCTCGTTCCTTTTGTTTGCATTGCTGCGCCCGTCATTTGTTTTTTTATTGACAAATACCAAAAAGAATTGTTCGGCGAATTTCAGATAGGTGCAGAGTTGCTTATTCTGAACGGCCTGCTCACCTTTGCCGGTTTGTTAATGATCTCAAAAAATAATTCGGCACCGCATGTTACAACAGGAGTTAGTTAACCCCCGGGCAGAAGATTATTCAAAGCAATTCTCTTCACCCCATGATACATTGCTGCAGGAGATTTTGAATGAAACTCATTCTGTTCACCGGCATGCACACATGATCAGCGGATCGGTACAGGGTAAGCTTTTGGAAATGGTAAGCTGCATGATAAAGCCGCAGAGAGTATTGGAAATAGGGACTTTTACCGGTTTCAGTGCATTGTGCCTTGCTGCAGGATTACAGGTGCAGGGGATTATACATACTATCGAACTGAGAAACAGTGATGCTGAAGTTGCACAGAAATACTTTGATAAAAGTTCCTTTAAGAATCAGATACGCTTGCACATTGGCGATGCTAAAGAGATCATTTCGCAGTTAGATGAGGAATGGGACCTGGTGTTCATCGACGCCGATAAACTGAACTATATTGACTATTACGAATTAACTTTGCCAAAGGTAAAAAGAGGAGGATTTATCCTTGCAGATAATGTGCTTTTTCACGGAGATGTGCTCCGGGAAAACATTGTTGGAAAGAATGCCATTGCTATACACGCTTTTAACGAACATATAAAGGCAGATAAACGAACTGAGCAGATAATGCTTACTGTCAGAGACGGAATATCTTTAATCAGAAAATTATAAGATGAACAAACTGATCTTCTTAATGTGTGGTGTATTTGTTTGCAGCATTTCCTTTGCACAAAATATTACTCCGGAGAATTATATAGATATGTATAAGACCATTGCGATCTCAGAAATGAAACGCTCCGGTATTCCTGCCTCCATCACACTATCTCAGGGCATCCTGGAGACACAAAGCGGCAACAGCGACTTGGTAAAAAGATCCAATAATCATTTCGGTATAAAATGTAAAAAAAGCTGGACAGGGGAATCAGTTAAGCATACAGATGATGCGCTTAACGAATGTTTCAGAAAATATCCGAGAGCAGAGGACAGCTTTAAGGACCACAGCGATTACCTGAAAGCGACACCGCGATATGCAGCACTTTTTCAGCTGGATGCGTCTGATTATAAAGGATGGGCTCATGGCCTCAAAAAAGCCGGGTATGCTACAAATCCGCGTTACCCTCAGATTCTTATTTCTAACATAGAGAGATACAATTTGCAACAGTATGATCAGGATACAACTTTAGAAACAGACTCTGATATAACAGCAACATTGCAGGCAGAATTTCCTTCACAGATTTCTGTGGAAGAAGCCTTGGAAGGAAAAACAAATCTTAATGGCCTAAAAAGCATTTTTATACTGAAAGGTACACCTGCCAAAATAATTGCTGCAAAGGCAAATATGCCGCTTGCGAAATTACTCGAGTACAATGATCTTTCTGCTGATGTGATATTGAATGATGATCAGTGGTTATATTTTGAGCCTAAAGCTAAAGAAGGGAAAAGAGAATTTTAT
Source organism: Ferruginibacter sp. (assembly GCA_041745235.1). GTDB lineage: Bacteria > Bacteroidota > Bacteroidia > Chitinophagales > Chitinophagaceae > Ferruginibacter. The sequence continues at coordinate 9,134 of JBGTJG010000096.1, forward strand.
ACAGCAATGCAAAAGCAAAGCCTGTACGAGATCTCTCAGATCAACGGCGTGCAGCTTAATTCTTTAATGCAATATAACGGCATGAAAGGCACTCAAACCGTAAGAAGAGGAGATAAAATAAGACTGCGCCCTGCAGCTCAGCTAAGCTTAATAAATTAATTGACATGTCTGCCATACAGGTAAAAGATAAATCATTTGTTCCCTACCTCACTGCTGCCGAGATACAGGAGCAGGTAAAAAGGATTGCAACCGATATCAACAGCGATTATGCAGGAATGTGTCCTTTATTTATCGCCATTCTCAATGGCTCGTTTATGTTTGCTGCAGATCTTTTTAAAGAACTGACAATAGAAGCTGAGATCTGTTTTATCAAGCTGGCGTCATATAAAGGAACAAAAAGCACCGGGCAGGTTATAACATCTATCGGCCTTGATGAATCTCTTAAAGGCAGGCATGTTATAATTGTAGAGGATATTGTGGATACCGGCAAAACCCTTCATGAATTTCTGCCGCAGTTGATAAACCAGCAGCCTGCCTCTTTAAAAATTGCTGCTCTTCTTCATAAACCTGAAGCATTAGCTTACCCTGTTCCGATTGATTATTTGGGATTCAATGTTCCGGATAAATTTTTACTCGGCTATGGCTTGGATTATGACGGCCTCGCCAGAAACTTAAAAGAAATTTACAGCCTTACTGAATAAAAGGGCAGAACCGGGGCTAACGATTTTTCTTATTGAAAAAACTATCTGTAATATTATCTCTTTGTTTTGCGGCATATAATGCCGCGGGACAATATTTTCTTCGCGGGGATATAAAGAACGAAAAAAAGTCTGCTCTGTCCAATGTTAAAATATTCGTTCATACTTCTAAGAAAGTACAGTACTCAGATTCTTACGGCTCATTCGGCATTACAGGTGCAGCCCGGTTTGATTCTGTAACATTTACCCTGGCAGATCATGAACCGAAGACGGTGTATGTGAAAACAGATGTTTTCCAGCACATTATTCTAAAGCCGCTTCCTTCCTCGCAGAAAATAAATAAGCCCGCCCTTATCTCGACGGTAAAGGATGCGGTGAAGCTTCAGAAATACAGCTGGAACCCCGGGAATGAAACATACATGAAACTGGCAGAAAATGATTTTGTGAATACTGCTGTTTTTCCGCGTACCGGCCTCTCTTTAAATGTAAATAAGGCAAGCTACAGCAATGTGAGGCGATTTATAAACTGGGAAAGTACTGTACCGCCGGATGCAGTAAGGCCTGAAGAATTGGTAAATTATTTTAACCTTCGTTACAGTGAACCCGCACCCGGGAAAGTTTTCAGAGCAGAGTCTCAGCTCACATCCTCTCCATGGAATAAACAGGAGCAGCTGCTTTTTATAAATATAAGTGCAAAGAACATAGACGTAAGTAAGGCCCCGCCCGGCAATTTCGTTTTCCTGATTGATGTTTCCGGCAGTATGGATAAGCCAAACAGGCTTCCCTTATTAAAAGAGGCTTTCAAAATGTTTGTAAAAAATCTGCGGCCGGTTGATAAGATTTCCATCGTCCGCTATGGTGGTTCTGTGAGCATATGGCTTCAGGGGGCATCGGGTTCTGAGAAAGAAAGAATTTTGGAATCGATAGATAAACTGGTGGCTTACGGAGATACTCCGGGTGAATCTGCATTAAGAATTGCCTACCGATTAGCGGCGAAGACCTTTATAAAGAACGGTACAAACAGGGTGGTGCTTGCTACTGATGGCGATTTTAATGTTGGCGAAAATTCGGACAGGGCATTAGAAGAGCTTATTACCACTCAACGGGAGACAGGAGTATACCTTACATGCCTCGGTGTGGGAATGGGTAATTATAAGGATTCCAAATTGCAGACTTTAGCAAAAAAAGGAAACGGCAACTATGCATATTTAGATGACCTGAGAGAGGCACAGAAAGTTTTAGTAAAGGAACTTGCGCAAACTTTCTACACAGTGGCAGAAAATGCTGTGATGAATGTACACTTCAACAAGGCACTTGTAAAACAATATAGGCTGATAGGATTTGAGAATAAAAAAGAAGCCTTAGCAGACAGCACAGCATTATTGGAAGGCGGTGAAGTGGGTAGTGGCAGCAGCATTCTTACGATCTTTCAGATAATACCAACTGAGCTTGGAATAATTAAAAATAATGCGGAGAATCTTGCAGCTGTAAATATTGAATATGGATTGCGCAATGAAAAGGGTATCCGGGAAATTACGTTTTCAGCAAAAAGTAATTACGTTCATATTGACAGTACAGACAGTGAATTACGATTCGCCGCAGCGGTCACCATGTTTGCTTTGAAATTGAAACAATCAAAATACGCAACAGCCATTCCCTGGAAAAAAGTTTTGGCAATGGCCAAAGCCGCTTCAGATAAAAACGATCTTTCCCGCCAGGAATTTATATTGCTGATTGAAAAGGCCAGACGAATTTATGAACCCCGGAAGAAAAAATTTATTTGGCTTCGAAAATTAACCGGCAAAAATGAAGAAGGGTAGGTAAAGCTTTTTTCCAGGCAGAATAAAACGATGATGTTCGTTCCGTAATCCTATCCCGTACCTCGTGCACGAACCTTTCACTATTTTTGCATCATGGATATTTCTCCTTACATAGACCACACCTACCTTAAACCTACTGCCACACTTGCAGATATTGATAAATTATGCAGCGAAGCAATACATTATCATTTTGCTGCAGTATGTGTTCCGCCGCTGTTTGTGGAAAGGGTTAAGAAAGCCACTGCCGGTACTGAAGTGAAAACTGCTACAGTTATCGGTTTTCCTTTCGGGTACAGTGCTACAGAAGCGAAGCTCGCTGAAGTAATTATGGCAATCGTCGACGGGGCAGATGAACTTGATATGGTGATCAACATTGCAGCCCTGAAGAACAATGACTGGCAATACCTTGCCGGGGAATTGAATTCAATACTGCATGTTGTAAGAAGTAAGCAGAAAGTAATTAAGATCATTATAGAGGCAGGGGTGCTCACCGATGAAGAAATTATAAAATGCTGTGACTTGTACGGCGCGGCAGGTGTTGATTTCCTGAAGACCTCTACAGGTTATGCAGAGAAAGGTGCCTCAGTACATGCAGTTGCTTTGATCAGAAAGCATCTTGCAGATTCTGTTAAAATAAAGGCAAGTGGCGGAATTAGCACTTATGGTTTTGCAAAAGAGCTTATCATTGCGGGAGCAGACAGGATCGGGTGCAGTGCCGGGGTGTCTATTATGAATGAAAAGGAATCGCTCAACTGATTGAGGAACGGTTTTTGACTTACTGCATACATATTTTAAGCGTTCAGATGAAAAGAGTCTTTTTTTTAGCATTAATTATTTTTGCTTCATTTACGGTCGATGCACAGTTAACGTCTGATACAATTTTACCGGCCACCGTTGTCGTTTTTAAAGATCCGAGGATAGATATCCTGGGCAAAAAACTTGCTGATTATAACTCGACTTATGTTTCAGCAGGCGGTGGCCTTACAGGGCCCACTTCCGGCAGAGGTTACCGTTTGATGGTGATCAGTACCAGTGACAGGACACTGGCTATGAAAGTTCGTTCTGAGCTTTACCAGTTTTTCCCGGATCAGAAACAATATATGACCTATCAGTTGCCGAATATCAAGATCAAATTCGGTAATTTCCCGGATAGGGAAGATGCGGAAAAGGCGCGTAAGCTGATTACCTCGCTTAAGCTTGTTCCGAATAATATTTATGTACTGGCAGAAACAATAGAACTGAAACCGGAGAAAAAGGATCCGCTTGCAGCAGAAAAATAATTACGGAATACTTGCATATTAAAGGAGTGAATTTCTCTTTACCAAAATCTGATCTGTGTTCAATCAAATAAAAACACTGTCCCGAAAGTACAAGGAAGAATTTATTGCAATCCGTCATCATCTTCATGCCAATCCTGAGCTTAGCTTTCAGGAATTTCAAACTTCCGCTTTCATACAGGATAAACTGACAGAATGGAACATACCTTTCGAAGTTAAAGCCGGTACAGGCGTAATCGGAATTATTAGAGGAAAGGATGCGGAAAGCAGGGTAGTAGCCCTTCGGGCTGATATGGATGCACTCCCGATCTCAGAAGAAAATGCAGTAGAGTATAAATCAAACATTAACGGCGTGATGCATGCCTGTGGCCATGATGTGCACACAACGTGTTTATTAGGTGCTGCAAAAATTTTAAACGAAACGAAAGATGACTGGACTGGAACGGTTAAACTTATTTTTCAACCCGGCGAGGAGAAAAACCCCGGCGGTGCAAGCATTTTGATAAAAGAAGGTGTACTGGAAAACCCGGCTCCCGATAAAATATTTGCCCTTCATGTTCACCCCGGCATGGAAGCCGGGCAATTCAGCTTTCGCGGTGGGATGGTGATGGCAAGTGCAGATGAAATTTACATAACCATAAAAGGTAAAGGCGGGCATGCCGCAGCCCCGCATCTCACTGCTGATACAATTCTTGTTGCTGCACAAATTGTAATTAATCTTCAGCAAAT
>JBGTJG010000097.1:0-2131 GCA_041745235.1 Ferruginibacter sp.
GAGTGGGATGAAAGCCAGGAATTCCCGGTTCATATTTTTAAAGAGATGGGGAAATTGGGCCTGATGGGCGTTTTGGTGCCAGATACCTATGGCGGAACTGGCCTGGGATACTATGAATACAGTGCTGTGATACAGGAAATAGCAAAGGTTTGCGGTTCTGTTGGCCTTTCACTTGCTGCGCATAATTCTTTATGTACAGGTCATATCCTTGCATTCGGTAACGAAGAACAAAAAAAGAAATATCTCCCAAAGCTGGCAAATGCTGAGCACATTGGCGCATGGGGGCTAACAGAACCAAATACCGGCAGCGATGCGGGCAACATGAAAACCACTGCAGTGCTTGAAGGAGACAATTGGGTACTCAACGGTACTAAAAACTGGATCACACACGGTTTATCGGGAGATGTAGCTGTAGTTATTTGCCGCACAGGAGAGCCGAGAACAAAAAATAATTGCACCGCTTTTGTGGTGGAGAGAGGAATGAAAGGATTTGCGGGCGGCAAAAAGGAAAATAAGCTGGGCATGCGTGCGAGTGAAACTGCAGAAATGATATTTGATCATTGCATTATTTCAGATGCACAGCGATTGGGTGAAGTGGGTGATGGTTTTAAGCAAGCCATGAAAGTACTGGATGGCGGACGTATTTCTATTGCGGCCCTCAGTTTAGGCATTGCTAAAGGTGCGTATGAAGCTTCATTGCAGTACGCAAAAGAACGTCACCAATTTGATAAGCCCATTTCAGAGTTTCAGGCAATTTCTTTTAAGCTGGCTGATATGGCTACCAAGATCGAATGTGCTGAATTGCTGATCAACCAAACCTGCGATCTTAAGATGAAAGGCCTGCCCATGACGAAGGAATCTGCCATGGCAAAATATTATGCAAGCGAGATTTCTGTAGAGATAAGCACAGATGCAGTGCAAATCTTTGGCGGTTACGGCTACACGAAAGATTTTCCGGTAGAAAAATTTTACAGGGACAGCAAACTTTGTACAATCGGAGAAGGGACAAGCGAGATTCAGAAACTGGTGATCGGAAGAGAAATATTAAAGTAATAAAGGAAGGAACTTTATCTTTGTTTCTTTTTAACCAAAACTAACAATATGAAAACAATCTCTAAGATTGTATCTGCTACTGCTATAGCAGCAATTATTTTCGTTTCTTGTAAAAAGGATGATCCAACCCCTGCACCGCTTACGACTCAACAACAAGTTCAGGGTATATGGACATTTGAAAAATCCATTGACCATTCATTTAATTCCGGAATAAGTGTCAGGGATACTACTATTGGTGTGCCGGGTGAATATCTGGACTTCAGAGCGGACAATAAGGTGTATTCCTATATAGATACAGATTACGATACTGCATCTTATTCTATATTAAATAATAACAAGGTTATATTAAATTATAACTTCGGTTACCAAGATACATTAGATATCCAGGCACTTACAAGTAACAGATTCCAACTTTATGGGAAGGAAACCTTTGGTGCTGATTATTATGAGTTTACCCTGTTTTTAAAGAAGTAAAAACACTATAAGAAAAAACCCCTCTTTTTGAGAGGGGTTTTTTCTTATAAATAATCTTCTTTCTCCGCATGCATATCCGGGGCTTCTCCGCCACTGCCGTTTGCGCCCTCAAATAATTTATCTACCGCATCTCCCATCATAGGAAATTGCTCCTTCACATATTCTTTGATCGTTTCCAGCACCTTCATCGTCTGGCCCGCAGATATTTCTGCGTTTTCCATAATTTTTTTAATAAGCTCCTGCATAACTATTTTAGTTTAAAAGTTTAGCGTTTAAAAAAAGCCCTCCGATTATTTAGCAAATATAACAGGCATGGTAACCTTTACATTGTCCCAGGCCATTACAAGATCTGCCCCGGTATCTGCATCCTGAAAGACCATAGTGAAATGCTCAACAGCGGGAACCTGCTGCATCACCGGTACATCTGTTTTAAAAATATCTTTGGAATCGTCTGTCTGTAACCCCCATGTATACAGGTTGCTGTTAAAAATGATCGTCCACCTGTCTGCATGTGGTATGCAATACATAACATAAGTTCCTTTGTCAATACTTTTCCCCGCAATACTTACATTTTCGAAAAGGGTTATCTCTGTAGCTTCATTAG
>JBGTJG010000098.1:0-35526 GCA_041745235.1 Ferruginibacter sp.
AATAAAGACAAACCGGAAATTCTGATAACCTCAGAATTTCTATAAACTGTCGACACAAAATCTTGGGGTCGAATGGCGCCCCCAATTCCAACAATTAAAAACGCTATACCTGCTAAAAGTAAAAGCAATATTTTCTTTTTACTTAATTGAACTTCAATGCTTCCGGTCATTTTTATTTTATCGCCTTTGTGGGTAACCTTTCACCCTTGCCTGTAAGAAATCTACCTAACACCTTCGCCCGTCTTGCAGTCACTTCAATTAAAGCTTAAAAACACATCGTTTTGTTTTACAATAAATGTCACTGCGGTTCGCAAAGTAAAACTTACTCGTTTACCGGTGCTTGTTTCTGCGGGTATCCATTTGTCGCTTTTTTTGATAACCCTGATAACTTCTTTTTCCAAACCGTACCCGCGGTTTGTATCAGCTCCTATATTCCATAATTTACCTTCGCTGTCTGCGATAAAACGGATCATGACTTGATAGTTACCGGGTTTGGCTTTATTAGCAAAAGGGACTTTTAAATTTATACGGGAACGAAGAAATTCCTGCCATGCATTTTTTCCACCGGGAAATTCCGGCCGCTTTTTTACCGCAGCAAGATGTATTTCTGCACCGTTGTAATCACCCGCTATTTCAATTGATTTATTTGAACTGTCAAGTAAAACACTTTGGGCCTGAAGAAAGGCAGGGACTACCATCATAGACAACAAAAAAAGAGTAATACTAAAGGTTGATTTCATTTGAAATCTTGTCTTAAATAGAGTAACAATTGTAGCCGTAAAATTAAGCTTTTTTTGCTGTTAGGTGGTACTGAATCATAACACAATTCCTGCTTGTAACTCTTTTAAAGTATTTTTGCGTCTTACTGCATTCCTTCACACCGATGAACACAGAGTTCCCTTTCATATCCCCTCAAACCGCTGTTGATGACAGTATAAAAGTAAAATTGCAGGAGCTTACGGAAACGGAAGCCCAGGTCATAGTGCATTGTTCTTACGCATCCTCCGGCTTTGAGGAAAAGATCAGGATATGGCGAACAACTTTTCTTGTGGCCACCCAATGCGGTAGTCGCAGTAAATTATTGCATACAGAAAAGATTACCTTATACCCGGATTGGACAGACATAGAACCCTATTCAGATTTTCGCTTCACGCTGATCTTCTCAGCCCTCCCAAAAAGTTGCAAAACATTTGACCTACTGGAATCAATCCCGGAGCCCGGGGGGTTTCGCGTCAATGGCATCATCCGCAACACTACAGACGTGTATAAGGTAATCCTTGAGTAATAATCTAAAAAAATAACGTGATCAAATCACAAGAAACTTTCAGCTCTTATTTTTGGGATGAGTGCTGTTCCGGAATAGGCAAATTATGCAGTTTCAGAAAAGACAGCTTATCCCAGTAACCGCGTTGAAATAAGATCTTTCCTCCCTGTACCCGGAAGAATCCGCAACTCCTGAGGCCCAAAGGATCTTTCCATTCCAGGATAGCCCATTCACCGTCCTCAAATATATTTTCAATGATACAAACCATGTCGGCCTGCGCAAACTCTTTAAGAAACATTTCTCTGATTGCCTCTTTGCCTTCAATAGGAGCATTTGCTACCTGGTGATTTACAGCGTTAGGATGATAAAATTCTGAGGGTGCTTGCGCATCGCCTGCATTAAAAGTTTCAACCCATTTTTCAACTGTTTGTTTCGGTGTGATATATGAAATTATGAATGGCATCTTCATTTGATCAGATTCATGCGCAAGAATATCACCGGCAATTGTAAAAATTGAATAAATCTGAAGGGCAGAAACTCCTTAATTCACTTTATTGATCAGGGATCTGCAATTACTTTCTCATCCCGGATACGCAGAAACATTAAGAATTCCGGCTTGCTCGTTTCCGGTTGATTTCGGAAACTTATCATTATAGAATCTTTCTTTATCGACTTGATTTTCCAACTTTCAAATTTTGATACAGACCATCTGATTTTTATGTAATGCCCTTCTACACGGTATGTTCCCATTCTCGATTCCTCTTTTATTTTCTCTGATTTTACCTTTCTTTTTACAATGGAAAACACTCCGTCATCTCTGAAAAAAAGTGAAATGTCATTATTAGAATTTTTTGAATACCACGCACCTTCTACCGATACTTGTGCGCCGGCATGATGAGAGAAAAATAAAAAGAAAAAAGCAATCAGAGCGGGCGTTATTTTCATAATCACATTGAAGTTACAGATTTATCAATGCAGAATTCCGTATTTTGTTTCGCAATCCCTACTCGCTTAGATACGACCTTAGAAGAAAAGCGTTAAGAAAAATGCAGTCGGCTGCCGTTAAGAAATGAAATTGAATAAACAATAGCACAAAAACATCCTTAGTTGAATTTGCCTACGAGGTTAAAAAAGCAATCACTAAAACTGAAAATAAATAAACGAACTGCTGCTCTCCTGGCTTAATATTAATAAGATAAGCATCGCACTCCACACCAGCGCCAGCAACCACCACGGCATCCGCTCCGCCACACCCAGCACCCGCCTGTTCCGCATGAACCAGTGAAAGCCCAGCATACCCGTAATGATCACCGTTATTTTTATAATGGTGAGGTAAGATAATAGGGTAGCGCCCGTGGGTACCATAAAGAACATGGAATGCAGTATGCGCCATGCCGTACTGAAATCTGTCGCACGAAAGAACACCCATGTTACATTCACCAAAAAGAAAGTAAAGAGTGCATATACGAAATTATTTGACGGGGCTACTTTGAGAAACCGCGGTGCCTTCACGCCATGCGTACGTATGTTCGGGTCATGTGCCGGTACCGGTTGCAATCGTCTTTTTGCATTAAGATCCGTCAGGAATTTTTCTGCCATCAGGTAAAAACCATGCAGTGCCCCCCATACCACAAAGGTCCAGTTGGCGCCATGCCATAGCCCGCCCAGCAGCATCGTTATCATGAGGTTGATGTATGTGCGGGTATTACCGTTGCGGTTACCACCAAGCGGGATATATAAGTAATCCCGCAGCCATGCAGATAAAGTAATGTGCCACCGCCGCCAGAAATCAGAAAAGCCAACTGCGCCGTAAGGATATAAAAAGTTCTCCGGTAGTACAAAACCCAGGCATGCCGCCACACCTATAGCGCAGGTAGAGTACCCCGCAAAGTCAAAAAATATTTGCCCGGAAAAAGCAAGCACGCCCATCCATGCATCTAAAGTATGCAACGCTTCTTTGGCGTTGAAGATGGTATTCGCAGGCTCTGCCAGCATGCTGTCTGCCAGTACTACTTTCATAAATAACCCGAGCGATATCAGCAACAACCCCTGCATCATTTGTTTCTGATTGGCAGTGCGGGGGCTCTCAAACTGCGGCACAAGCTGCGGAGGGCGCACGATAGGCCCCGCTACAAGATGCGGGAAGAAGGTAACGAACAGTGAGAAATCCAGCAATGATTTTATCGGCTCGCTTTTGCGCTTATACATATCAATAGTATAGCAAAGGGTAGTAAAAGTATAAAACGAGATTCCCGCAGGCAGTATGATATTTGGTTTTGCCGGATGATAATCTATACCCATTGCATTTACCATAGCAGTAAAATTCTCCAGCAGGAAAGTGCCGTATTTAAAGAACACCAGCATACCGAGGTTACCGATAAGGCTTACCACAAGAAGCAGTTTTCGTTTGTTCTTATTGGGTTCTGTATACAGTCTGCGGCCTACATAATAATCTACTATTGTAGCCAGCCACAGCAATAGTATGAAAGGGGGGTTCCATGCAGCATAAAAAATATAGCTTGCCAGCAGCAGGTTTATCTTTTTTACTTTCCATGGCAGCGGCAGGTTGTGCAGCACCAATATGATGGCAAAGAAAACAATGAAAGTATATGAGTTAAAAACCATGGTATGCAGGTTTAGTTTGGTTATACGCAGTTAAGGTTTTATGGGGAAATACCCAGCCCTTTTGCTCCAGTATATTGATGAGCGCTCTTGTGTATATAATTGCATCAAGCGGAGTGAGATGTGAATATTCAGGGCAGGTAAAGTTTGCTGTTTCCGGGTAGTCTTTAAAATGTATACCCAGTGTATTGGTATAGGCAAGCAATGCATCCCAGTATTTTTCACGCGGATAAACATATTGCTCCGTAGACCAATACTCACCGGTAGATGGTGTCCGCACAAACATCACTTTTCCACCCCGTTCTGTTATTTTATCTATGTCAGCTTTTACCTTTTTAAAAACAGCAGTGAGCGAATCCCCTCTTATACCTTTCTTTTTTTCAAAGTCTCCGAAGTAGCGCCAGGCAGCTATCTGCCGGTTATGCAATGCAGTGTCCCGCACAAAGTCGTCGGTCATAAAATTCTGCCGGTTAGAGTGGCACATTTCAAACCCATGCGGAAAAAGCGGCATCATAAAAACACCTTTTCTCTTCGGCAGGTCTATATCCCGCAGTAAAGCATTCAGGCTGAATTTATCCTTATCCAAAAAGATAAGGTTTGTCTCAAGGATATTATTGAGCGAAGAGCTTGCCCTTTCAGCAGGCGTCCAATCTTTATAAAATTCCAATGCTTTATCAGCTGAATGATTAGACATCTTCTCATTCGGCTCAAAGAATATTCCTTCCGTTATATCAATGATCACCTTGCCCGCAAACTTTTCATCTTTTGCCAGGTCAGCCAGCAGCGGACGGGGAGATGTGCCTACAAAAGAGAGCTGCAAAGCGTTCTCACCCGTAATGCTCTCCCATGTAGGAATATCAAGATCGAACTTAATACGGGAAGGGCCAATGAACACCGTGGCTTCATTAATCGGTTGATAAATTACTTTACGTTTGATGCTCCACAAGGTTTCATCATCATTATATGACACAGGGTAATTTTTACTGCGCAAATAAAATTCCCAGCAGCCGATAGAGACCACAACTAAGATTAAAGTAACAATACCTGCTTTTTTAAAATGGCTCGCTTCCATTACAGCGTGTTTTGTTTATGAGGAAATGCCCAGCCCTTTTCTTCCAGTATGGTTACGAGGTTTTTGGTAAATACAATGGCATCAGCATGCTTCAGATGTGAAAACTCCGGGCAAGTGAAATGGCAGGGTAATCCTCAAAATGAATTCCCTTTCGGCCGGTCTTCATTAACAATGGCTCCCAGTATTTCTCTCGGGGAAATGCCATTTTCTCTCCCATAAGGAAAGGCCCGCTTGATGGCGTTCGCAGGAAGATCACTTTGCCTCCCCTGCCTTCTATTTTATCTGCAGCATGTTTGATGGTTGCAATTACAGAATCTCTCTTTGCAGGATTGGCAGGCGGCTCTTTGCTCATTTTACGGTAGAAGGCCCACAGATCTGTTACCTTTTTCTGCAGAGTAGTGTCAGTCAGAAACCTGTCTGTCATAATATTTTGCCTGCCGAATGTAACGGGGTTAAAATCCCGCGGGCAATCATGCGGCAAAGCAAAAACACCTTTCCTTTTTTCTACGGGAAGATCTTTAAGCAATGCATGGAGGGAAAAATGATCTTTATTAAGGAACACCAGGTTAGATTCCAATTGCCGGTTCACTAAAAAGCTGAAGCGTTGTGCGGGCGTTTCTTTTTTATAAAATTCCGCATGTGAGGCAGGCTCTGTAATATTATTTGGTGCCGTAGTAAAGAATAAACCTTCGGTTACATCTATGACAACCTTGCCCTTAAACTCTTTATCATTTGCCAGGTCATCCAGGATAGGAAGCGGTGAGTTACCTTCCATTGCCAGCTGCACTGCTCGTTCCCCGGTCACCCCTTCCCAGGTATCTATATCAAGGCTGAACTTATTGCGGGATGATCCTATAAATACAGTGGCCCTATCAATGGGCATATAGGCCATACCACGCTTATCTGCCCAAAGGCTTTCACCATCATCATATGAGATCTTCACCCCTTTGCTCCGCAGGTGCATTTCCCATGCAGTAAAAAATACGATAACGGTAATGAGCGTAAAGATGCCCGCTTTTACAAATGATGTTGGCGTCATTTGATGGTAAGTTTGATGTTTGGTTCAGCAAATAGCCCGGTGTACGGTCTTTTGTTGCGTTAAATTACCAAAACAAATCTAAAGTTAATAAGATATGTGCTCCGGTTATTTGGATTTCTGGACATTAAAAATCAGAAGGGAATTGATTGCGGAGGCAAATGAAGAGCAAATTCATTCACGTGACTCCCGGGCATAAAAAAGCGACAACCTTTTCAGATCATCGCTTCACCCGTTGACGGGGGTCTTTATTTTCTTAATCCTGCTTTAGCAGAATTTACCATTTCTAAATGATGCTTCAGCGCCGGTAATTTTCCTGCTGCCCAGGCTTTCATTTCTGCATTCATGCCGCCGCTTGCCTGCCCTTCAAACAGGGCTATAGTTGCATTGTGGTCTTTAAGCATAATATCTGTATAGGCTTCATCAAACTCTGCACCCGACATATTGGAGAGATTGTCATGCTTTTGCTTATTCCTTTCACTCAGCGCGGTAGGCAAAGAAAGCCCCATTTTAGTAGCCATCGCTTTCAGTTCATTGTTAGCAGCAGTATGGTCTTTTACCATCATATTGGCCAGGTCTTTTACAGAAGCAGCAGTGCCTTTATTCTGCGCAAGCCGGCTGAACTCCACTTCTGCCATACCGCCATCAGCTGCAGCCATGGCAAAATCATTATCACGAAGAGCTGTTGCCGAGCTGTCTCCGAAAGCATCTGCTGGTTTATCCGCTGCGTGTACAGCAGAATCTCTGTGTGTATCAGAAGAATGTTCTACGGTGTCATTTACATGGCAGGCAGTAAATAGGCCCGCTGTGAGAAGTGCAAGAATAATTTTTTTCATTTAGATCTGTTTGTAGGTGTAAGAATATAAGTTTCCTGTTTTTATACAATAATCAGGCAGAAAACCTCAGCCCTGATTAAATATTTATTTGCAGATTTGTGATCCCGCATAAATCGAAACAATACACATTAAAAAATAGCTATTAATCGAATTCCGCTTTTTGCTGCTATCCGGAATATTGTATCTTTAAAGCTATATAATATTATGAAAAAATCCTTACTCGTCTTTCTTATAGCGCTCTCCGGTTTTTACAAGGCTGATGCACAATTCACTGATAATTTTACCGATGGAAATTTTACAGCTAATCCTTCTTGGGTTGGTAACACAGCAGACTGGATCGTAAATCCTGCACTGCAATTGCAAAGCAACAACACGGTTACAAACAGCACGTTTTACCTGAGCACAGCAAACACCTTAGCGACCTCCGCACAATGGGATTTTTATTGCAACCTTACTTTCAGTACCTCCGGTGCAAATTATGCGGATGTTTACCTCACTGCTTCCGGAAGTGATCTTACCCTTAACGCTACTACCGGGTATTTTGTCCGTATAGGAAATACCACAGATGAAATATCCCTCTACCGAAAAGATGCTACAGGTGCAGTTACTGAGATCATAGATGGCGTAGATGTCACCACCAATTCTTCGAACAACATCATGCGGATAAGGGTGATAAGAAATGCAGCAAATGTTTGGACCCTCTCCCGTGATCTTACAGGCACAGGGTCATCTTATTTTACGGAAGGCACCGTTACAGATGCCACTTATACCACTTCAGCTTTCTTCGGCATTTTGATCAGGCAAAGCACGGCTAGTTTTTTCCAAAGGCATTTCTTTGATGATATACAAGTGCAGCCTTTTGTGCCTGATGTAACACCGCCTGCTATAGTTTCAGCAACTGTGATCAATCCGAATACAGTCGATGTATTGTTCAGTGAACCTGTAGAGCTTGCCTCGTCACAAACAGTCGGCAATTATTCCGTAAGTAACGCGGTAGGTATACCGATATCAGCGGTACGGGATGCTGTTAACACCTCATTGGTCCGCCTTACTTTTGCTACCAACCTGCCTTCCCAGACTATTCTTACCCTTACGGTTAATGGTGTAAGAGATGCAGCAGGCAACACCCTTAATAACGGTACAACAACCTTCAGTTATTTTGATCCTTCGCAATATGATGTGGTCATAGATGAGATCATGGCAGATCCCACACCTGTTGTAGGACTCCCCGATGCGGAGTGGCTGGAGCTGAAGAACACTACAGCATTTGACATAAACCTGCAGGGCTGGCGCCTCGGAAAAGCTACCGGCGAGAGCGGCCCTATGCCTTCTTTTGTTTTACCCGCAGGCGGTTATGTGATCGTGTGCACAGGTAGTGCAGTGCCTTTGCTGTCTCCGTTCGGTCCTACCATTTCCGTAACGAGTTTCCCTTCCTTAAATAATACAGGCGATAATATCTACCTGAAATCGCCGCAGGGGCAGATCGTACATTCTGTAAATTATACTGATGCATGGTATAAGAATGAATTGAAAATGAGCGGCGGGTGGACATTGGAAATGATAGACCCGAACAATCCATGTACAGGGTTTAACAACTGGAAAGCTTCTGTAGATCCGCGTGGCGGCACACCCGCCACGGTCAACTCTGTAAATGCCCCCAACCCGGACAACACGCCTCCGAAACTCTTGCGTGCATTTGCTCCTGACCCTACACACATTACTCTTATTTTTGATGAGCCTGTAGACAGTACAAGCGGTGCGAATGCCTCTTCTTACTCTATCAGTGATGGTATAGGTACTGCTGTATCTGCAAAGCCTTTGTCCGTTACATTCGATAAGGTTTACCTCACTTTGGCCATGCCACTTACGCCGGGTAAGGTATATACCGTTACCGTAAATAATGTTACTGATTGTGCAGGAAATGCTGTCGGTGCCACACGTACCGCAAGGGTTGGTTTGGGAGAAACGACTATTGACAGTTTTGATATCTTAATAAACGAGATTCTCTTCAACCCAAAAAGCGGTGGCGAAGATTACGTGGAATTCTACAATCGCAGCAGCAAAATTTTAAATCTGAAGAATGCATACATAGCTAACCGAAACACCGCGGGTGCTGTTTCCTCCATCACACAATTCACCACAGAGGACCTTGCATTTTTCCCCGGTGATTTTGTAGTTGTAACAAAGGACCGGGAATTAGTCAAAAGGGATTTTGTAGCTAATTATCCGAATGCCTTCTTACAGGTAAACAGCATGCCCTCTTTTAATGATGATAAAGGAAATGTAATAATTCTTAACGAGCAGGGTAAGATCATTGATGAAGTAAAATATAATGACGACTGGCATTTTGCACTCATAAGCAATGAGGAAGGGGTATCATTAGAAAGGATAAACCCCGATGCGCCGAGTGTGCGCAGTAATTTTCACAGCGCTGCATCAAGCGTGGGTTTCGGTACACCAACCTATAAGAATTCCCAGTTCAGATCAAACCCGGAACTACCCGGGGACATCACTTTGTGGCCTGCAGTCTTCAGTCCGGATAATGATGGTATGGATGACTTTGCCACCATACAATACAATTTCCCTGATCCGGGATATGTGGCTAACATAACTATTTTTGATGCAGTGGGCCGTCCCGTACGTTACCTGCAGCGCAATGCGCTCAATGGTTTAAAAGGCTTTTACCGTTGGGATGGCCTTGGTGAAAAGCAGCAGAAATTACCGGTAGGAATTTACATTGTGTATACAGAAGTATTCAACCTGCAGGGCAAGACCAAAAAGTTTAAGAATACGATTGTGCTGGCGAGGAGGTTATAGGGGATGTTAGTTTGAGAAAAATTACGATGCAGGGTTATGAGGATATTATCAATTATTATTGCCTTTATTATTTTTTCAGCAGATACCAGCGCGCAAAAGCCATCTTCAATTGTTGGCCATTGGAAAGTTATTTCTGTTTTTACCGGTGAAGTATTCGTGAGTTCGAAAACTGATTCAATATTTTTATCAGATGCAATAAAGGAGCTATATCCTAACCCGGAATATTGCAAGGGATATTTAGATATGGCAAGAAAAGTTTTTTTAACTGATGTCTACTTTGGACCGGATGGGATTTATAAACATATGATGGGCGACACAGTAGGATATGAGCAATACTATAAAATAAATACGCTCAAATCGGTTATAGAAGTTACCGGGAAAAACTCTTTGGGTAATGATGTGATGGAAGAAATTGAATACCTAATAACAGACGAGGTTCTACATTTGAAAATAAAAACAACAGATTTTCCCATAGAGCTCACCCTTGAAAAAAGAGCCTCTTTAAATTAGAATTGTACGACCAACAAAAAATCTAAACCTGCGAGGAGAACTTAATATGTGGCAAGAAAAAGGTTTATTGTCTCCCAATGTTTTCAATGTCATCATCCATGGTATCCGGTAATCTGGTAAGATAATTCTTAATAATAAAGTAGGCGCCCAGTGCACCGCTGATGGCCACAAGCATGCAGCTGAATAAGTTATCTATCCCGAAGATCATCACACCGATCATCGCACCGAGAAATTCGCCCGCTATCCAGCCAAGGATGAGGTAGATCTTCCATGTGCGTGACGGCAGGCCTTTCTTTGCAGCAAGTGCGCCAATGCTCTTAGTAAGGAATATCAGAATTATTATCTCAACCATGAGTGTGGGTGTTCCTTTATACTTTTTTTCTTCTTTTCCTTTTGAAGCTTTTAGCTCTCTTTCTTTTTTCTGTTTCTCTCTTTGTTCTCTTAGCTTTTTTTCTTTTGTTCTTCTTTATTTTTGAAAACCTTACTCCCTTTAGCCACTAAACCAGGTCTATATCAAAATTTACCAGCTGTACAAATTCCTGTATTCTTGTGTCTATATCTGCCTTTGTGATTTCTTTCATTCTCTCAGGCCCGAATTTCTCAACACAGAAACTCGCCATAGCACTGCCCACTATGATCGCTGTCTTCATATTCTCAAAGCTGATGTCTCTTGTTTTTGCCAGGTACCCGATAAAGCCGCCTGCGAATGTATCCCCCGCACCTGTTGGGTCAAATACTTCTTCCAATGGCAGCGCCGGCGCAAAGAACACATGGTTCTCTTGAAACAGCAATGCACCGTGTTCCCCTTTTTTGATGATTAGAAAACGTGGTCCCATTCCCATGATCTTTTTAGCAGCCTTCACTAAAGAAACCTCGCCGCTCAACTGTCTGGCTTCCGCATCATTCACCATAAGTACATCTACAGCACGCATTACTTCTTTCAGGTCATCCAGTGCAATGTCCATCCAAAAGTTCATGGTGTCCATTACGATCAGCTTTGGCCGCTTCTTCAGTTGGTTTATCACGCTCAACTGCAGATTAGGCATCAGGTTACCCAGCATAAGGAATTCTGCATCCTGATAAGCATCAGGAACAATGGGGTTAAAATCTTCCAGAACATTAAGATCTGTAACAAGCGTATCCCGCGTGTTCATATCCATGTGGTATTTCCCGCTCCAGAAGAAAGACTTTTTGTCTTTTACCATTTCCACACCTTCCAGCTGTACACCGCGGGCAGTAAGCTCATCCATTTCTTCCTGCGGAAAGTCATTTCCTACAATAGATATCTGGTAAATGGGTTTTATAAAATTGGCAGCAGCATATGCTACGTATGTTGCTGAGCCGCCTATGATCCTGTCCACTTTTCCGAAAGGTGTTTCAATTGCATCGAAGGCCATTGTGCCCACTGTTATTAAAGACATAATTTTATGGTTGTAATTTTGATATTAAAAACGCAGCAAAAGTAAGTTAATTACTAATGGATAAATTGTAATAAAAGCATGCTTCTCCATATTCACGCCGATAACCCGCAACCCCGCCTTATAAAACAGCTTGCAGAGTGCATGCTGGATGGCGGTATAATCATTTACCCTACAGATACTATTTACGGCATCGGCTGCGATATTTTTCAAACCAAGGCCATTGAAAAGATTGCCCGCATAAAGAATGCTGACCCGCAGAAAACACAGATGTCCTTTATATGCAGGGACCTGAGCCACCTCAGTGATTATACAAGAAGTATCGATACGCCATTATACCGCTTGCTTAAAAAGCATTTGCCCGGGCCATATACGTTTATCCTGCCGGCAAGTAAGCAGGTCCCTAAAATATTGCAGAGTAAAAAATCAACGATCGGCCTGCGTATTCCCGATAACAATATTTGTCGGGATCTCGGTGCAGCTGTCGGACATCCTATATTAAGCACTTCCCTCCCCGGCGACATGGTGGAAGAATACACAGACCCTGAAGTGATCTTTGAGAACTTTAAGGATAGGGTAGATTTTGTTATTGACGGTGGCATCGGCGGTATGGTACCTTCTACGATAGTAGATTGTACTACTGATGCCTGGACGGTAGTAAGAGAAGGATTAGGGGAATTTGAAGTTTAAACGCTCTCCTTCCTGATCTTCTTCCATTCATCAAAGCTCATTTCAAACTTAATTTCTTTATTGCCGTGTGTACCCGCTTCAGTCCATCCCTGCATCCTGTAAAAGGTTTCCGCCCTTGTCTTAAATTCCGTACCCAGCCATAGGGTTTCCTTTGTCTGCCTGAAATACCAATCCAGCATAACATCATGTAATCGCTTACCGATTCCTTTGCCTTCGTATTCCGGGTCGACAAAAAGGGCCCACACATTATTATCTTTCCGATCAGCAAAAGAAAAACCGACTAATTGATCGTCAACCAGACAAACCCAGCCTCTTCCGCGTTCTGCTATAAACCCTTCATAATCTTTATCAGGAACCAATGCCGGATCTGACAGCATATTTTCTTTTACAGCATTCCTTACGATCTGCATTTGAGGAATGTCTGAGGTGAGAGCTGTTCTTATGATCATGACTGTTTGTTTGGCTGAGATAAGTTCCTGCAAAATACTAATATGTGTTAGTTTTGCTGCAACACTATGGCTAAAATAAAAGCCCTTACCAACGGTACTAAAAAAGACAGCATCCTGAAAAATGCAGCTGCACTTTTCAGGAAGAAAGGGTTTCGTGCAGCATCAGTAAGGGAACTCGCAGAGATGATGGGCGTAGAAGCTCCAAGCCTGTACAATCATATAGGCTCCAAGAGTGAGTTGCTGCAGGAGATATGTTTTGAAGTGGCAAAAGATTTCACGGCACATATGAAAACCGTGCTGGCATCAGATGCAAATGCTGCAGATAAAACTGCTGCAGTGATACGTTTCCACATTACCAAAATGTACAACGATTTTGATAAAGTGTATGTGTCAGACAATGAATGGAAACAATTGCAAAAAAAGGAAGCAGATGATTTTCTTGCACAGCGGCGGGCGTATGAAAATTCGTTAACGGGCATTATTGATGAAGGTATCAAACAAAAGCTTTTTGCAAAAATGCATTCACGCATAGCTACTCTTACAATACTGTCAGCATTGCGGGGATTGGAGCTTCGGCAGCAGAATAAAAAAGAATTCACTTTAAAAGAGCTGGAGATCAATATGGTGCAGCATCTGGTAAACGGCATAACAATATAACATGGCAGTACATTTTCATTCTTTGAAAGTAAAGGAAGTGGTAAAGGAAACACCGGATTGTGTGTCGGTGAGTTTTGTGATTCCGCCTGAATTGCAGGATGAATTTCTTTTTAAAGAAGGACAGAACATTACGATAAGAAAAAACATTAACGGGGAGGAGCTTCGCCGCTCTTACTCTGTATGCAACGCACCTCATGAGCGGCAATTAAAAGTTGCAATAAAGAAAACAACAGGAGGTTTGTTCTCTTCATTTGCAAATGAGGAGCTTAAAGCGGGTGATACGCTGGAAATAATGCCGCCTACTGGCAGGTTTAATGCAAAAAGTACGGAAGGGAATTATCTTGCAATTGCTGCAGGCAGCGGAATAACACCGGTGGTATCGATAATAAAACATGTACTGCAAACACAGCCGCAGAGCAGTTTTACACTCATCTATGGCAATAAAAGCAGGGGTACTATCATTTTTTTTGAAGAGATAGAGGCCCTTAAGAACAAATTCATGCAGCGCTTTACCTGCATCAATATACTCAGTCGGGAGCGGACAGATGTGCCGCTCAATTACGGCAGGATAAATACAGAAAAACTTGAAGCCCTGCAGCACCTGCTCAATTTTAAACATTTCGATGATGCCTATATCTGCGGGCCTGAGGAAATGATTTTTGCTTCGGCGGCATTCCTGGAAAAAGCCGGTATGTCAAAAAGCAATATTCATTTTGAATTGTTTACTACACCGGGTCAGAAAAAAAATGCAGCAGAAGCAGCCACAATACAGGAAGATGCGGGGCCTAAAAGCCGTATCATGGTAAAGCTGGATGGCCGCAGTTTTGATTTTGACCTTGCATATAAAAGCGCCAACATTCTTGATGCTGCGCTTGCTGAAGGTGCCGATCTTCCCTATGCCTGTAAGGGAGGCGTTTGCTGTACGTGCCGTGCAAAACTTGTACAAGGCGAGGTGCATATGGATGTAAATTATGCCTTGGAAGATGAAGAAGTGAAACAGGGATTTATACTCACCTGCCAAAGCCATCCGCTCAGTGATAAAGTGGTAATAGATTTTGATATAAAATAAATATCCTGTCCTGAACTTAAAACAGTCCTTTTGAAAAGACTTTTATTTACGTTCGCCTTCATACTTTTCATTCATTCTGTGACGCATGCGCAGTTTGCATCACGGTTTTTAATTTATGGAGTTAAAGATGGTCTTTCGCAAAACAGTGTTCACGCAATTCACAGGGACAAAGACGGCCTCATATGGATAGGGACACAGGATGGGCTTAACAGTTTTGACGGCAAGCGATTTACTGTTTACAGGTACAATGAAGATGACAGCACTTCCATCAGTGACCAGTTTGTCCTGAGGATACAGGAAGATAAAAAAGGCAATCTGTGGATAGGTACCCGTAACGGCCTGAATCATTTCAATAAGCGTACAGGAAAATTTAAACGCATTTATCTGTACGAAAATGAGAAGCATATTTTTCAGGCAGATTACAGCGATTTTTTTGTTCAGCCGGATGGTAATCTGGCAGTGAAAAAAGAGCATGTTTTTATAATTAATGCCAATACTTTAAAACCTGTAAAACAGGTTCCTCCTTCCCTTAAAAAGAGCAATTGGTTTATAACTCCCGGATATAAGGCGTGGATCACAGATGAGGACAACAGGTTTTTTTACAGTGCCGATATCCGGCAGAATAAATTTACAGATTTCGGGTTATCACCTTTTTCAAGAAAAGAGAATTGCTTAAATTATATAGCAATACCGTATAATGATCTGCTGTTTATCTATGACCGGTTGAAAGCAAGCGAGATCATTGTTTTCGATACCCGTACTCATAAAGTAAGAAAGAAAATACCGGTGCCGTTTAATTTTTCTCACCTGAATGTGATCAGCGAAGAAGAAATATTAGCTTCTACTTCAAAAGGTATTTTCAGGGCCGGCCTCTCGGGAAGATCTGAGATGTTTTTGTCCGGCCCGGCAAGCGGAAATATCCTGCCTGCCGGCACCATTCTTTCCACATTTAAGGATGGCGCAGGAAATTTATGGGTCGGCACATCAGGCAATGGTTTGGCTGTGAGCAACAGTTCTTTCAACAATTTTTTGCAGATCTCGTTACCTGCACAAAATGAAGTGATCAGCTGTTTAGCAAAAAGCGGCACAACCCTGTATGCAGGCACACGCAGCGGGTTATATAAAATAGAAAACTTTACGGGTACTGTTACATATAAGTTCACACCCCTGATAGCGGGGAAAGGAATTACGGCAATTACTGCAGATAATGAGCAGAACATCTGGGCAGCCATACAGGGAGAAGGAATTTCGATATACAATGAAACAGGTACTAAGATCAGAACTGTTTTATTGCATGATGATCCAGCGGGCATCACAGTCCTGCATATGAAAACAGACAGCAAAGGCCGAATACTCATCAGTACTACAGCCGGCTTCTTCATCGTTCCTCCCGGTAATGCAACTGTCATTCCTTTTTCTGCAGAAGGCAATTTACATTCTATAAGCGGGGATTATGTGATGAATGCTTTTGAAGATAAAGAGGGCAATATCTGGATATCCAATAATTCCGGGATTGACGTATACACCGGCTTCCTGGAGAAAAAGTTTTCTTTTGTAAGTGATGATGATAAGAGTTCATTTATCAAGCGCACCATTGTAACAGCAGCGGCTCAGGATAATACAGGTGCAATCTGGATAGGTACTATACGCGGTGGGATATATAAATACCAACACGGTAAGTATACCCACTATACTACTTCCGCCGGGCTGGCGAGTGATGTAGTGTATAATGTGCTTTGTGATTACAGGGGCCGCATCTGGGCAGCTACAAGTGCAGGCCTTAATATATTTAATGAAAAGAAAAACTCATTCACGGCACTTTCTACAGCAGACGGTGTGCCTGCGGCTGCATTTATTTTCGGCGCTGCTTTAACGGACGACAGGAATATACTGTACGGTACATCAGAAGGGCTTCTTATTTGTAATGCAGAAAGAGTTGCTTTACATGATGGAAACTTTAATGCGTTTGTATCTGATGTGAAGGTAAACGGTCAAAGTATTCAGCTTAACGATTACATGTTTACAATAATGCCCGATGGTAAGCTTATCAGTTTTGACTTTTCTTCTTCACCCGCATTCTTCTCGGGCAATATTATTTATCAATATCGCCTTCTCGGACAGCAGAATGAATGGATTAACCTGCCGGCAGGAGTGCATGCCGTTTCTTATACGGGTTTACCTTACAAAGATCTGGCAATGCAGGTCAGAGCTGCAGGATCGGTCAATAATCTTGCTTCTGCTCCCGTTTTCAGTGTAGTTATACAAAGCCGTGCTCCTTTTTGGAAAACGACTGCTTTCATCATCATAGCGGCCATGCTTTTTATTATATCCGCCATATTACTGGCCATGGCTGTTAATAAAAGAAAGTACAACAAAGAACTTCGGGCATTGCAGGTAGAAAAAGGGCTGCAGGGGGAAAGGGTACGGATAGGGCGTGACCTGCATGATAACATCGGCGCTTATACTTCTGCACTTATTGCGGGGCTGAACAGAATACAGCCCGGGAATGAATCCCAGCACAGGCACGTGGCTGATCTGAAAGAATACGGGGCTAACATTATGGGCTTTCTCCGCGAAACGATTTGGATGCTGAATACAGAAACTCTTACTATTACTGCATTTGCAGATCGCTTCAAAAACTATGCAATGCGCATTAGCAAAAATTATACTGAGATAGATTTTCGTTTTATCGAAGAAATAGAAGACAATAAAGTTTTACCGCCTGCATTGATGCTGAATATATTCCGCATACTGCAGGAAGCTTTGCAGAATGCCTGCAAGCATTCAGGGGCTACAGTTATAACCACTACTGTAAGAAATAAGGAAAAGCTGTACTTTGAGGTAAGTGATAACGGTAAAGGTTTCTGGGATATGTCGGGAGCGGAAAATTACGGATTGAGCAATATGAAGCAAAGAGCAGCTGAATCCGGTTACTTGCTTAATATCGAGAGCAGTAAAGCGGGGACTAATGTAAGCATCATAGAAAATACTGCAAATGCAGCATTGCTTACGGGAGATCAAAGAATTTAATTTGCTTTAATGATAAGAATAGCTATTACAGATGATAAGATGGTGAACAGAATCACTGTTCGTCAAAACCTGCAGGATACAACCGGTATTCAAATTGTTTTTGAAGCAACGAACGGAGAAGAATTCCTGGAAAAAATGGAAACGGTTTCACCTGATATGCAACCTCATCTTGTCTTGATGGATATTGACATGCCACTCATGAACGGAATAGAAGCCATTGCTGCGGGAACCATTAAATACCCGTTGATCAAATTTCTTGTTCTTACCGTTTTTGATGACGACACAAGAATATTTGAAGCCATTCAGGCGGGTGCAAGTGGTTACCTCCTCAAGGATGACTCTGCTGCCCAATTAATAGAAGCAGTAAACAATGCGGTAGAATACAACAGTGTGCCCATGAGCCCTGCCATTGCACGTAAAACCCTGCAATGGATGAAAAACGGCGGTGTTCCTGCTGTATCAGACACACAGGAATCTTTACAGAAGGAAATATTAAGTGAGCGGGAAACTTCAGTTCTTAAGCTCATGGTAGAAGGTTTAGATTATAAGAAAATTGCTGCTGCGCTGTTTATCAGTCCGCTTACGGTTCGTACCCACACCAGTAAGATCTATGAGAAGCTTCATGTAAATTCAAAAGCCCAGGCCATACAAATGGCGCATAAGTTTCGTTGGGTTTAAATTAATTTCTTTAAAATATATCGGTTTTTATTCAGCAGCATTTCTTTGACAACCTTTCCTGATGTTGTGAAGCAGCACTTATTATCTGATTGCATAAATAAGAAAGGATACAGCCGTAGCCATATCCCTTTTTATCGAACCCCTATGAAGAAACCTATTATCTCTGTTTGATGATTGCCTCTTTCCAAACTACTCTCCCTGTATCATCTGATAAGGTAATAAAATAATTCCCTGAAGAATAGTTGGTGAAATCAATATTATTGGTAACACCGGGAGCGGCTCTCTTGAATAGCAGGGCTCCTTTGCTGTCAAACACATTTAATGTGACCTTATTATTAAGGGCCATTTGAATCGGTATCATTACCGTAAGCTTATCGGTTACCGGGTTAGGAAAGGCTACAGGCCCGGATTTTCCGCTGTTGAAAATAACTTTCACCACACCGCTGTAAGTAAAGCTGCCATCGGTATCTATTTGTTTCAGCCTGTAATAGTTTACGCCCACAACAGGTTTCATGTGTTCAAGTGTATAGTTCTTCAAAACCGTACTGTTTCCCGCTGCCGCTAACGTTCCGAACTTTACAAAATGAACTCCGTCTGTACTATGTTCAACTTCAAAACGATCAGAATTTAATTCCTGCGTTGTTGTCCACCGTGTTAAAACGGTATTGATTTGCGCTCTTGCAGAAAATTCAAGCAATGTAACAGGAAGAACAATACCCGTAAAATCAACCATCCTTACTGTTGTTTCACTCCAGTGATCGCTCACCATTCGTACATACAGATTCTGCCTTGTATTGCTGAAAGTAGTTATGCCCCCGGGGTTAAACACAAAATCTGTGATTTGGCCGGCATTGCCTGAGGGAAGAGAAACATGGTTGGCATTACCAAAACCGGGATCAGTGTTCCAAAACCATTCAAGATAAACCAGTTCACTTACCGGAGCAGTACCCACTATTGTTTCATAATAGAAAAACGGTGCATTGATAAGGCTCCAGTTTCCGTTTGCATCCTTTGCACGCATGTAAAGCCTATGAAATCCTTTGGTAAGGCCTGTTGTTGATAAGTTCATTAACTGTGTAACCGATGTACCCGGTGTTGGAAAAATATACGGAGTTCCGTTACCAAAACCCGGGTCTGCATCAAAGAAATATTCCGCTGCTACCACATTAGGAACGGGGAAACTTACCGCCGGTTCTTTATAAAAAAGCTGTGGCGTTGTTACACTCCATTTGCCATCTGCTGCTCTTGTACGAACGTGCAGATAATGCAGGCCGTTTGTAAGAGAGGCAATGTTTCCGGAAATATTAAACGTTACATTCTGACCGGCAACTACGGGCGTTGAAATAGCATTGCCAAAGCCGGGGTCTGTATCAAAGAAATATTCCGCTGCGGTAATATTCGCTGTGACTGACGACACTGCGGGTTCTTTATAGAAAAGCTGCGGAGTTGTAATGCTGCTGTTGCCGTTAGCATCCGTTGTACGGATATAGAGCCAATGCAAACCATTAGTAAGGGCTGCAATGTTAGGTGAGATATTGAAAGTTACATTCTGCGCGGCAGTAACCGTTGCAGATACACCGTTACCAAAGCCCGGATCAGTATCAAAGAAATATTCTGCAGATACAACATTCGGCGTGGGATTATTCACCGGCACCTCACGATAAAAAACAGACTGTGTTGTGTGACTCCAGTTTCCAAGAGCATCCTTTACCCGAACATAAAGCATGTGAAAGCCGGCCGGCAATGAAGCAATATTACCTGCAAACACAAATGAAACGTTACCTCCGGGTGTAACTGCCGCCGCGGTTCCGTTACCGAATCCGGGATCAGTATCAAAAAAGTATTCTGCATTGGTAATATTTGCGGCCGTATTTGTTATTACTGTTTCTTTAAAAAACAGCCGGGGAACCGTTTGGCTGCGACGGTAAACACTGTCTACACTGCGTACATATAAAATATGGAGGCCGCGTGGCAGGGCGCTGATATCCGGGGAAAAGGACAACGAAGGAACTGTCGTAGCTGCAGGAGTAACGGTAACTGCCGTACCGTTTCCGAATCCCGGATCGGTATTGAAGAAATATTCTATGGTATGAATTTTTTCTGAGGCCTGGGCATGTACCTCTGCAGCAGCAAATGGTAATAACAGGATCAGAAAAAATCGAAGCAAAAATTTTTGCATATTGAGCGATTTAGAAAAAAACAAATGACTGCCCGGATGGGGGCAGTCATTTGCAGTCAGATTAGTTATTTCCTTTTGCAGATATTGTTACTGATATTGTGGTAGCTCCGGCAGATATGGGAGCTATAGTAAGTGCATAAATATTAGGCACCGGTGCTATACCGCTCAATTTGTAAGGATAATCTCCCGCATAAGCGCCTGCATCCACACCGTCTTTACCGGCACCGACTCCTACTGAGCTCACTCCGAGTTTCCAAGCACCATCAGTGGACGGCCCGCCCACATATGCTTGCTGCGCAAGTGTAGCAGTTTGGTTAGCAGGTCCGGCGGTATTCCCGGTTCCTGCAGGAGAAACAAAATGGCCGGCTACGCTTCCCAGATTGTTTTCAAAAATGGAATTGGCAAAAGTATTTCCTGAGCCCGTTGCAGAATACTGCATATTATTCAACAGGTAAAAACCTTGCATAGCCATGGCATAATAACCATACACCACATTGTTCTTAAAAAGCCCGCTTACCCTGTTATCAAGAGTAATCGGGGTCTGAAACAGATTTGTAGGATATGCAAATATGTTGTTCGTGAATTCCATGTTGGTTATGAGTCCTGCACCGGTATTGTTTTGTACAGAAGCTACATAATTACCCGCCCCGGAATGATAACACTGACGTACTGCCATTCCGGAAATATTAGAAGCGTTTGTATTGCCGATTATCAGAAGGCCTGTAATGTTACACCTGCTTATCAGTAAGTTATTTACACCCATGTACACAGTACCGGTAGTTAGTCCGTATACGTGAGATGCTGCAGATGCTGCATTATAAAAAGTAAGGTTACCCACTGTGGCTCCGTAGTTTGTGTTTACCTGGGTTTGCGGATTAAGGTTGAGGAAGTAGCCCGGTCCTATTATGATAAGTCTTTTTGTAAATATACATGCACCATATGTTGTCGGGCTTTGCTCTACATGTATCGTATCGCCGGATAAGACCAGTACATTATCGTGCACTGATTGCAGTGTTCCTGTATAATCTGCAGTAATTGCCGGCACGGGGTTGTTCCCGTTATTATTCAGGCGCCATATTTTTGCCTGCGAGCTTTGTACTAGAACGATGCTGATCATCAGCAGTGTGAGTTTTGATACAATTGATTTCATGATGTTTTGTTTAGTTTTTGATAAGCAAAAATTCAACAAATACACTTGCCTGACAATACCGCATATGCAGTATTTGAGCTCTTTACGTTCAAATGGTGCGTAAAATACCCGCGACCGGGTAGGCAGGCAGGTCATCTGATATTCACTTAGCAATATATTTCTACAGAACATTTATAGTTTAGTTTAACTAACAACTGTTAGTTTTTAGTATCTTTATCTTATAAAATTTTGAGTTATGGAACTTCTTGATTTAGAAAAAGCTTTTCAGGAAAAGATAGACAATGAAATAAAAATTGAACCCAAGGACTGGATGCCTGATGCATACCGCAAAACGAATGTGCGTCAGATCAGTCAGCATGCACACAGCGAGATTATCGGCATGCTCCCCGAAGGTAACTGGATAAGCAGAGCCCCATCACTCAAAAGAAAAGCTATCCTTATTGCCAAGGTGCAGGACGAAGCCGGGCATGGATTATATCTTTACTCCGCCGCTGAAACACTGGGTTCGAGCAGAGAATCTATGATTGATGACCTCAACAGTGGCAAAGCAAAATACTCTTCTATATTTAATTATCCAACGCTCACGTGGGCAGATATGGGTGCAGTGGGCTGGCTCGTAGATGGTGCTGCAATTTTAAACCAGGTTATGCTTTGTCGTACGTCTTACGGACCATATGCAAGGGCTAATGTGCGCATATGTAAGGAAGAAAGCTTTCATCAGCGGCAGGGTTTTGAAAGTTTAATGGTCCTGAGCAAAGGAACGCCCGAGCAAAGAGAAATGTGCCAGGATGCAATAAATCGCTGGTGGTGGCCAAGTCTGATGATGTTTGGTCCGAAAGACAGCGAAAGCACGAACAGCGACCAAAGCATGAAGTGGAGAATAAAACGAAAAACAAATGATGAGCTTCGTCAGCAATTTATTGATATGGCTGTGCAGCAGGTAAAGGTGCTTGGCATGACCCTGCCGGATCCTCATCTTAAATGGAATGAAGAGCGGCAGCATTATGATTTTGGTGAGATCAATTGGGAAGAATTTTGGAACGTAGTAAAAGGTAATGGCCCATGCAATAAGCAGCGATTGGGAGCCCGCAGAAAGGCGCATGAAGAGGGATCTTGGGTAAGAGAAGCTGCGATGGCATATGCAGAAAAGAAAAAACAAAGAACACAATCGAAAGCTGCATAATCATAAATAAAAACAATTATGAAAATTACGATTCAAAAATATTATTACGGTGATTTTGGGGGAGAAGAAAATACAGGAGGTGCCGTGCAGAATAATGAAAAGAGTAATGTGGCATGGCCCCTTTGGGAAGTTTTCATCCGCAGTAAACAAGGCCTGGATCATAAACACGCAGGAAGCCTGCATGCTGCAGATGCCGCCATGGCAATAGAAAATGCCAGAGACGTATACACCCGCCGGCAGGAAGGTGTAAGCATGTGGGTGGTAGAGAGTAAATATATTCATGCAAGTAATCCTGATGATGCTGCAGTATTGTATGATCCCGCTAATGATAAGGTTTATCGTCACCCTACTTTTTATGATATACCGGATGAAGTAGGCCATATGTAATTTTATTTCTCCTGAACAAAACTGATATGGACAATCTGATTAATTACGTTCTGCATCTCGCAGACAATAACCTGATCATCACTCAGCGCAATGCAGAATGGTGCGGACACGGACCTATTCTGGAACAGGATATTGCGATCACAAATATTACCCTTGACCTGATCGGACAATCAAGAAATTTTTATCAATATGCGGCGAAGCTGATTGGGAGAGAGGCCACAGAAGACTCACTTGCTTATCTCCGTAACGAAAGGGCTTTTAAAAATTGTCTTCTTGCAGAACAAAAAAACGGTGATTGGGCTCAAACGGTACTGAAGCAATTTTTTTACAGCGTGTATCAATATCTCCTGTATGAAAAAATGCAGGGAAGCAAAGATGAGCAGTTGGCTGCTATTGCCGCCAAATCCCTGAAAGAAGTTACTTACCATGTAACCTGGAGTTCCGAATGGGTTATACGTCTTGGGGATGGCACCGAAGAGAGCCATGCAAGAATGCTATATGCCATATCAGAATTATGGCCATATACGGGTGAATTATTTGAGCCGGCTCCTTATGAAGTCGAAATGATAAGCGCAGGGATAGCTCCTGACCCTACTCCAATTAAAGCAGTATGGCTGCAGAAAGTAAGAGAAGTATTTGCAGAAGCGACTCTGGCAGTTCCGGAAAACATATTCATGCATAACGGCGGCAAAACAGGCACGCACACGGAACAACTCGGTTACATCCTGACCGAACTGCAATATTTACAAAAGACTTATCCCGGTTCGGAGTGGTAACTATTCTGCCAAATATCTCGGATCAAAAAATATGGAAATTACTCGCAGAAGTTTCCGACCCCGAGATACCCGTTTTATCAGTAATTGATTTGGGTATAATAAGGGATGTAAAAATATACGGTGATGAAACGGAGATCATCATCACGCCTACTTATTCCGGGTGTCCCGCAATGGACGCCATCAGTATGGATATTAAATTTAAGCTGATTGAGAACGGCTATAAAAATGTAAAGATTACCTCCGTTCTTTCTCCCGCCTGGACCACCGCATGGATGACAGAGGAAGGAAAAAGAAAATTAAATGAATACGGCATTGCCCCGCCCGGTAAAACACCTGAGTTATTACCTGCATGCCCTCAATGCGGTTCTGCTGATACAAAATTGCTGAGTCAATTCGGCTCCACATCCTGCAAAGCATTATTTCAATGCAATGATTGTAAAGAACCTTTTGATCAGTTTAAGTGTCATTAATAATTCTTAATTTTCGCAGCAGTACAATTATTTAAAAATTAATTATGCCATCTGTATTATTTGAGATCAAAAATAGTGTTGGAGTTATCACATTAAATAAACCCGAGAAATTCAATTCTTTTAATCGGGAAATGGCTTTGCTTTTCCAGGAACACCTCGATGCATGTGCAAAGGATAAAACTATACGTTGTGTTTACATCACGGCAAACGGAAAAGCATTTTCGGCCGGGCAGGATATAGGAGAGCTCACAGGTGACAAGCCCGCATCATTTGATAAAATATTATCTGAGCATTATAATCCTATCATTTATAAGATAAGGCATTTAGAAAACCCCGTCGTAGCCGCTGTTAACGGCGTTGCTGCCGGCGCAGGAGCAAATATTGCATTGTGTTGTGATATAGTTGTTGCTTCGGCATCTGCTTCATTTATCCAGGCATTTTCCAAGATCGGGTTGATACCGGATAGCGGTGGCACCTATTTTCTTCCGCGGTTGATCGGGTTTCAAAAAGCATCAGCAATTATGATGCTTGGGGAAAAAATAACGGCAAAAGAAGCGGAAGGGTTAGGTATGATCTACAAATATTTTGAAGACGATGTGTTTGCATCTGAGTCATTTAAAATTGCCGAAACCTTATCCCAATTGCCCACTAAAGGCCTTGCAAATACTAAGAAAGCGCTTAATTATTCTATGCAAAATAATATGCTGGAACAACTTGAACTGGAAGATAAGCTGCAGTTTAAATCAGGCAACACATCTGATTATAAAGAAGGAATCGCAGCATTTATGGAAAAGCGCACACCAACTTTCACCGGGGAATAAATAAGATAACATGAACAGTACACCACAGCAGGTGGTTGAACATATGATGAAGCATGATCTCTTCAGCCAATGGCTGGGAATATCTGTATTAGAGATCAAAGAAGGATTCAGCAAAATAAAAATGACCGTGCGCCCCGAAATGATAAATGGCTTTGGTACTGTTCATGGCGGCATTGCATTCTCTTTAGCTGATAGTGCATTTGCTTTTGCATGCAATAACAGAAATGAAATATCGGTTGCGTTAGATACTTCAATCAATTTCTTAAAAGCTGTAAAGATTGGTGATGAATTAACCGCAGAAGCAACCGAGTTGCACAATGGCAGATCTACGGGGCTTTATCATATTCCAGTAACTAATCAACACAATCAAACTGTTGCAGTTTTTAAAGGAACCTGTTTCCGTACGGGCAAGCAGCATATTTAATTTTAATTCTAATGGTTTATTCATTCAACAATCTTGTGCCTGTAATTCACGAAAGCAGCTTCATTCATCCGCTGGCTGCAGTAACCGGTAATGTTATCATTGGTAAAGACTGTTACATTGGCCCGGGTGCTGCTATCCGTGGGGATTGGGGACAGGTCATCATTGAAGCCGGTTGTAATGTTCAGGAAAATTGCACCCTCCATATGTTTCCGGGAGTTACTGTTTTATTAAAAGAAGGCGCTCACATTGGTCATGGCGCCATCATTCACGGGGCAACTATCGGCAGAAATTGTTTAATAGGAATGAATGCTGTAATAATGGATAATGTGATCCTGGGCGATGAATGTATAGTGGGAGCACTTTCTTTTATAAAAGCAGATGCAGTATTTGAAAACAGGAGTCTTATTGTAGGTAATCCTGCTGCAAAAATTAAAGAAGTAAGTGATGAAATGATGAAATGGAAAACAGAAGGAACGAAACTGTATCAGCAATTACCTCCACAAATGAAAACCTTATGGAATGAATGTGAGCCGTTAAGAGAAATTCCTGAAGACAGGAAAAACCAAGGTGGGGAATATAGCACATGGAATAGAACAAAAAAATAGAAACTATTTAGACCGGGTTTCCACCCACATTAATTTTTCATCCGATCTCTGTTCCCCAAAGTCTTTTACTTTACCGTCACCTCTGCCTGTTATGCCGCCATCCGGATGGCCCATGATGCGGCAACTGTCGTTATAGAGATCACTGAACTGGTCGCAGCAAATGGCGGGGACGTAATACACTTTTTTACCCATGTAAGTGTACCGGTAAATTGATCGCGGGGGGTTGGATACAGGTTCACTTTGAAATTTTTCTACCAATGCTCTTACACAAACAGGCAGGGAATCAGCAATCACTTTACTACCTGAAGGCACCGGTACATCTGCCGCAGATTTTTTGGATGGCTGGCAACTGAACAGGCTTATGATGAGGCTTAGGAATAAAATTTTCATGTTACGGCTTTAAGGTATTAATAAAGTTCGCCAATATGATACAATATTCATGCTTATATCTTCGGAAAATTAACCGCATATTTTTCTGACCTTTACCGCAATGGAAAGATCAAATTTTGTAGACCAGATAAATATATTTTGCAGAAGCGGACATGGCGGTGCAGGGAGCAGGCATTTTCTCCGTAATAAACTCACGGCAGAGGGTGGTCCTGATGGCGGTGATGGCGGGCGAGGTGCACATATAATACTTAAGGGAAACGTACAACTCTGGACGTTATTGCATTTGCGTTATTTTAAAAATGTACTGGCAGAAGATGGTGGTAACGGTGAAGGCGGGAACCGTAGCGGACGTACCGGTAAAGATATTATTATAGAAGTGCCGCTGGGTACCATAGCCAAAGATCCGGAGACAGGTGAAAAAGTAGCAGAAATTCTTAATGACGGCGAAGAAGTGATATTGATGAAGGGCGGAAGGGGCGGAATGGGGAACAGCTTTTTTAAAACCTCTACCAACCAAGCTCCTGAACATGCACAACCGGGTGAAGAGGGTGTGGAAGGGATAAGAACTCTGGAGCTCAAAGTATTGGCAGATGTGGGTTTAGTGGGTTTCCCAAATGCCGGGAAATCTACTCTGCTATCAGTAATAACTGCTGCAAAACCTAAGATTGCTAATTATGCATTTACTACTCTGGTGCCGCAGCTCGGGATAGTAGAATACCGGGAAGGCAAAAGTTTTTGTATAGCCGATCTCCCCGGAATTATAGAAGGTGCTGCGGAGGGAAAAGGCTTGGGCCATCGGTTTCTGCGGCACATAGAAAGAAATTCCATTTTATTGTTTCTTATTCCTGCAGACAGCAATGATCATCGAAAAGAATTTGAAATTCTACGGCACGAACTGGAAGAATATAACCCGGAAATGCTTCAAAAGGATTTTGTGATCGCAGTAAGTAAATCGGATATGCTTGATGATGAATTGAAGGAAGCGATACAGAAAGAGCTGCCCCAAAATATCCCTGCTGTTTTTATCTCATCTGTAACGGGATACAATCTCACTCTCCTGAAGGATATGTTGTGGAGCACTATGAACGAAGGGAAAGAGAATTTAAATCCTAAAGCCTGAAGATCTAAATCCCTTAAACTTTGGAAGAGAGAAAGTTTATAATCATTATAAATCCCGTTGCCGGTACTGACGATAAAAGTATTGCGCTGGCTTACATTGAGAAAAAACTAACCGATAAAAGACTTCCTTATTTTATCCCCGAAGCAGAACTCTCCGGTAATTATGAGTTCCTGACTGCACATATTGCTGAAAATAAAATCACAGACATCATCATCTGCGGCGGCGACGGCACAGTAAATATGGTTGCTTCATATATTGCAGGCACAAAGATCCGGATAGGGATCATACCAATGGGATCGGGGAACGGGCTTGCATTTGCAGCCGGCATTCCAAAGGATTATAAAAAAGCATTAAAAATAATACTCGCGGGTAAAGCGGAATACACTGACGCATTCCTGATCAACAAACAATTCAGCTGCATGCTTTGCGGGTTGGGCTTTGATGCTAAAGTTGCGCATGCATTTGCCGCGCAACCTACAAGAGGCCTTGGTACCTATATACAGGAAACAATAAAGCATTTTTTTTCTGCGGAGACTTACAATTTTCAGATAAAAGCAAACGGGGTTACTATAGATGCTGAAGCTTTTTTTATAAGTATTGCAAACAGTAACCAGTTCGGGAATAATTTTACTATTGCCCCGGAAGCGAGGCTGAGCGATGGGAAGATTGATGTAGTGATCGTAAATAAAACAGGAAGGTTCAACCTGATCTTTAAAATACTGCGCCAGGTGCGCAGAGGTAAATTGGTACACATCACAGACAGGCGAAATACTGTTCATTATTTTCAAACCACTGAAATGACCATTACTAATCCGGATAATGCACCGCTGCATATAGACGGTGATGCATGTGAGACCGCTCCTTTTTTTAAAATAAAAATTTTACCCAAAGCTTTCCTGCTCTTACACCCTCCTACACCGGCTTATGAAAAAATAAAGGCTCAGGCCTCAGCAGAGGTTGTTCTCCCGGTTCCTTTACCCTGATGCTTAAACAGATCAGAAGTATTTTTGGTGTGAAGAATAGCAAACATGATCTGTGTGACAGCTAATGTTGCCAGCACAAGATGCAGGGGTTGCGCAAATGCGGGCATATCCAAATAATATAAAACCAGGCCGCTTACCATGCTCAGTAAAATTATAGCTGCAAGCTTTTGAAGCGGTACTTTTAAAACAGCTACTTTCCTGCAATACCATAATGTATACAGCACAGCAAATATAACAAACCATGAAAATGTCCGGTGTATTATAAATGCTATCGGGATTCCGGATAGCCATGCTTCTCTTTGCTGATACCCCAAAGATTTTGACACATCATCCACATTCATCCGAACGATCGTTCCTAAGATCAACTGTATTAAAATAATCAGGAGCATTATAAAAAGCGCCCTGCGCAGCTTGGTCCCCGCGGTTTTTTTGTACAATTTTCCCGTAACAGACATTAGCAACGCTAATTGTATTTGTGTAAGAA
The DNA here is from genome assembly GCA_041745235.1 of Ferruginibacter sp. Taxonomy (GTDB): domain Bacteria; phylum Bacteroidota; class Bacteroidia; order Chitinophagales; family Chitinophagaceae; genus Ferruginibacter. The sequence continues at coordinate 29,121 of JBGTJG010000098.1, forward strand.
TAATTGCAAAAAGCAAGTGCACAGAAACGCTGAGGTGAGCAAGATTAAATTTCACAACAAAAGCGCCGAAAAGCCCGGTTAGAATTACAAAGATCAAAAAGGTTCTTGCAAGGCGAAAGGCATCTTTTTGCTCAATCCGCTTTTTATATAAAAGCCAAAATTGTATAATAGCAAAAAGACCAAGTAACACACCGAGAAGTCGATTAATGTATTCTATCCATGTATGATAGACATTAAATGTGTGATCTATGTCCTGTACTTTCAGATATTTCTCAAAATCTGCCGGTAGCTGCGATGCATTTGTAGGCGGGATCCACATGCCGAAACATTTTGGCCAGTCAGGGCAACCCATACCGCTTTGCGTAGTGCGCACGATAGCGCCGGCCGCTATTACAAAGAACGTAAGCAGAAAAGTAGCAGTAACCCATTTTCTTATTGATCGCATGTGCAAAAGATTGCTGCGAAATTACGAATTGAACATCGGTATACTCCCAAGTTTGATGCATATTTGCATTACCGACAATGCTGCAATCCTATTTATACAAAACAAAAAAAGAAGCCGGTGTAGATGAAGCAGGCCGAGGCTGCTTTGCAGGGCCGGTTTTCGCAGCTGCTGTCATACTGCCCAAAGACTTCAAACACCCTTTTTTGAATGACAGCAAGCAATTGACTGTAACGCAAAGAGAGGAGCTCAGACCCATTATAGAGAGAGAAAGCATCAGCTGGTCCGTGGCCGCGGTTTGTAACAATGAAATAGATTCTATAAATATTTTACAGGCCTCTTTCAAGGCAATGCATATAGCACTCGGCAATTTAAAAAAGCAACCTGATCTCCTTCTGATAGATGGTAATCGTTTCAAACAATACGGTAATATAAAACACAAGTGTATCATTGAGGGAGATGGGATCTATGCTTCTATTGCAGCCGCATCGGTTCTTGCAAAAACGCATAGGGATGAGTACATGAATACGATACATGGCGAGTACGATCATTATGCATGGAATACCAACAAAGGCTACGGCACCCGTGAACACCGCAGAGCCATAATGGAAAAAGGCATTTGCAAATACCACAGGAAGACCTTTAATATTTACCATCCGGAACTTACGGCAGCCAACTGATTTATTTTTATGTGTTTTAAACCCCTGAGACCTTGCCCGGTCATAGGTGTATAAAGAAATAATTTTTCAATCACATAAATTTTCAATCATGAATTTCAAAAACATCGTAGCAGGATTGATACTTACTGCAGTCTCATTTACAGCTTCTGCTCAAACTGCTCCTGCTGCTAAGGTCAGCACATTAGAAAATGATAAAGACCGCATACATCAGGGGGTGCATAGCGGGGAACTTACGCGGAAAGAAGCCGCGCGGTTAAGCGTACAAACTGCCCGTGTAAGACAGGAACAACGGGAGTACAGGGAAGATGGTGTGATCACACCCGCAGAAAGGAAAGACCTGAGGAAAGATAAAAAAAGACTCAGCAAAAATATCTATAAGCAGAAGCACGACCGGCAGGACAGGCCTTAACCTCCGGCTGTACTATTTAAAAAAGCAATTATCTTTCGGGAGGTTGCTTTTTTTCATTTATGGCATACCTTTCCCAAACCTATTGCCACACAATGCATTTACGTTAAATTCGCTTATTAAATTATTCAGAATTATGCAGCTGCAACCTGTAGATACGGTGGAAACAATAACACCGGAAGATTTTAAGAAAAATTATTACAATACAGGTAAACCTATTATCATAAAAGGCCTTGCGAAGGAATGGCCCGCTTATAAAAAATGGAACTGGGATTATTTTATTGATGTGGTGGGCGAACAGGAAGTTGGTGTTTACAATAATATAAAGAGTGATTCTTATACACCCATTAATACGGCAGATGCTTACATGAAATTCGGTGACTATCTCCGAAAATTGAAGGCAGGCCCCCTGGATTTGAGAATATTCCTTTTTAATATTTTTCAGCATGCGCCGGAACTCGTTAAAGATTTTTCTTGGCCGGATGAACTCATGGGGGGCTTTGTAAAAAAATACCCGATGCTGTTTACGGGAGGCCAGGGCTCGATAACACATTTGCATTTTGATATTGACATGAGCCATATCCTTCATACCCAGTTTGCCGGAAAGAAAAGAGTACTCCTCTTTCCCCATGAAGAGCAACATAAATTGTATCGCAAACCATGGGAAGTATTAAGCCTGGCAAACTTTGCGGGTTATAAAGATTCGTTTGATTATGATAATTTTCCCGCAGTAAGGAAAGCAAAAGGTTATGAAGTGGTGATGGAGCATGGTGATACACTTTATATGCCTGCCGGTTTCTGGCATCACATGGAGTACATTGAATCAGGATTTGCTATGAGCCTGCGTGCTATGCAGAGCAATTTAGGGGGGAAGGTGGATGGTCTTTGGAAACTGTTTGGTATGCGCGGAATAGATACGATGATGAAAAAATCATTTCCTAAATGGTGGTACGATCGCAAGGAAAGAAAGGTATATGAGCTGGCAAATAAAGCCTGACTTATGATTCTGATTCGTGAACGGCATTATTCAGAAAATCAATCATTGGCTTTACTGTTTTAAATTTTGCCGCTGTTAGTTTTACAAAATCCTTCTGCATCATTTCTTCGTCCGTAAATTTCTGAATTACATTAAAGCTTTTGAGCTTAATAAATTCTATTGCAGGATTGTTTTCTTCATAGCCTTTTGGCGCCCTCTGCAGGGTATCTGTTTTAAGAATACCGTCTGCAAATACCTTTTTAAATTGCTTTTCAGAAAGGATCTTCTGCCACTCTTCAAAATTGTAATCTATTTCCTGCCTTATGGCCGATAAAAGTTTTGCATGAGGCCACCAGCAGCCTGCGCCGATAAATGCACCACCAGGTTCAATGTGAAGATAATATCCTGAGTGATCTGTTTTCTTTCCGCCCCTGGCAAAGTATGCTGCGATATTAGTTTTGTAAGGTGTTTTATCTTTTGAAAAGCGAACATCCCTGTTTATTCGATAAGTGCAATCTTTCAAGGGAAGAACGGCTATGTCATTATCAAATTTCCCCATTTCCTTTATCATTTCTTCAAATACGCTGTTCACATTGTCTTTCGCTGCATCGTACCTTTTTCGGTTAGCATCAAACCACTCTTTCACATTGTGTTCTTTTAATTCGCTTAAGAACTTCAAAGTTTGTTTCTCAATCATATCTTATTAATCTTTTACCGCAGAGAGCGGGAGTTAAAAGAGGTTACGCAGAGTTCTTTAATTTCTCCTTTTACTCTATCTATATACGTTTTTACTTTCCGCACCTTAGCCAATCAACTTCAAAAAATCATCCTCACTTATTATCCGGATGGATTGTATCTTTTTAGCTTTTTCCAATTTGCTTCCCGCATCATCTCCCACGATAAGATAATTAAGCTTACTGCTCACACCGCTTAATATCTTGCCGCCCTTACTTTCTGCCATTTCTTCAGCATCACTTCGTTTTAATTTATTGAGTGTTCCTGTAAATAAAAAGGTCTGTCCGCTCAGTTCTCCGGCAGCCTGTACAGTTTTGTGAGATCTCGTTTGCACACCTGCAGCCTGCAGTTTTTTAAGCATTTCTACATTATCATCATTCTTAAAAAAGTCTGAAATGCTTATGGCCACTTTTACGCCCACATCATCCATCTGTCGCAGCCTCTCTTCATCCATTTCTGCCAGGTCAAAAATATCTGAGACAGACTGTGCAAGTGTCTTTGCAGTAGTTTCACCCACATACCTTATTCCTAAACCGTATATAAGGCGATGAAGCGGTTGCTGTTTTGACGACTCTATTGCTGCAAGCAAATTTGTAATTGATTTTTCGCCGAAGCCTTCTATTTTATGAAGCTTGTCCGAATTAAGTTCGTAGAGTGAAGGAACATCTTTTATCAAATCCATTGAGTAGAACTTTCGCACATTTGCTTCGCCCATGCTTCGGATATCCATGGCATCCTTGCTTACAAAATGTATGATCCTTTCAGCAACCTGTGCTTCACAATTTATATTTACACACCGCCACACCGCCTCACCTTCGGGGCGCACAAGCTCATCTTTACATACAGGACAAACTGTAGGAAACTTAATTGGTTTCTCATCTCCTGTTCGCAGTTCTGTCATTGATTTTATGATCTGCGGAATAACATCACCGCTGCGTTCTATCAGTATCTGATCTCCTATCCTCAGGTCTTTTTCTTTTATGTAATCTTCATTGTGAATGGATATACTGGTAACTGTTACGCCGCTTACCTGTGCAGGGGCGATTTTAGCTACGGGTGTTACTGCACCTGTCCTTCCCACCTGAAATTCTATTCCTAATAATTTACTCGTAGCCTGCCTGGCCTTAAATTTAAATGCCACGGCCCACCGGGGGTGGTGAGAGGTCATGCCTAACTGTTCCTGCAGATCAAGGTCATTAACTTTTATTACCATGCCATCTATCTCATAAGCCATTTTATCCCGCTCTGCCTCAAACTCACTTACATGTTTAATCACTGCCTCAATTCCCTGAAGCACCTTCATTTCTTTTTTCGGGCATTTATAGCCCAGACTTTGCAGCATTTCCAGCATGCCGGAATGGGTGTGCGGGATTTTATCAGACTTCTCTCCGCTTAAGGTCAGATAACTCACATGGTATAAAAATGCTTCGAGATTTCTTTTGCGAACGATTGCCGTATCCTTTATGCGTAAGGAACCCGCGGCAGCATTCCGCGGATTAGCCAGAGGAGGCAAACCGTCCTCTGACAGTGACTCATTGTATTTTTCAAAATTGTTTTTGTTCATCATCAGTTCCCCTCGTATTTCTATTTGCTCAATACCGTAAGAAGATAAAGCTGCACTAAGCGGTACAGATCTTATCTGATGGATATTCGGCGTGATGTCATCTCCGGTTTCCCCGTCGCCTCTTGTAATACCACGAACAAGTTTATCATTTTCATACACGAGAGAAATGCTTGCGCCGTCAAATTTCGGTTCGATGCAATATTCAATTTCCGAGAGCCCGGAGAGTTCCCTCACTTTCCTGTCGAAATCGATCATGTCTTCAGCATCATATGAATTATTCAGTGAAAGCATCGGCACCAGGTGCTGTACTTTGGGAAAGTCTTTAATGAGACCCTTTCCTACGCGTTGTGTAGGCGAATCTCCGGTAACTAAAGAGGGGTTTCCTTCTTCAAATCTTTCCAGCTTTTTGTATAAAGCATCATATTCAAAATCGCTGATGAGCGGTTCGTTTTCTACATAATATCTGTTCTCATGAAAACGCAGGATGTTTCGCAGCTCTTCTAAATTATCCGGTGTGAGTTCACTATCAGAAGAAGAAAGCCATTTTTTTGAACTTTGCTGAAGTTCCCGTACCTGTTGAGCGTTGAACATGCAGTCAAATTAATAATTAAAAATTTATAATGAATAATTTTTTCGGTGGGGAGCAACATGGATTTCGGCGAAGGGCAACGAATTTGAAAATTAGCACATTAGCATATCAGCACATTAGCTAATTTCGGCTTATGAAAACATCAAACCTATTCCTTAGCTTATTATTATTCATTGCTTTTACTTCTTGTAACAACCGCCAAAAAGTATCTCTGATAGTTCATCATGCAAAAATTTATACTGCGGATGAAAACTTTTCTGAGGCAGAAGCGATGGCTGTTACTGATGGAAAGATCATAGCAACAGGAACCAATGAAGCCATACAGAAAATGTATCTGGCTTCAGAAAGTATTGATGCAAAAGGCAATACAATTTTCCCCGGCTTTATAGATGCTCATTGCCATTTTACAGGATATGCTACTGATATGTGGAAATGCAATCTTGTGGGCACCACATCGTTTGATGATATAGTTAATAAGGTAAAAACTTACAGCACCAATGCTCCCATGCAATGGATATACGGTAGGGGTTGGGACCAGAACGATTGGGCGGTTAAAGAATTTCCTGATAAACACATCTTTGACAGTCTATTTCCGGATCGTCCTGTTTTTCTTAAACGTGTAGATGGCCACGCAGCACTCCTCAATCAGAAAGCATTGGATATGGCGGGTATAACAGACACTACAAGAATTGCAGGCGGCGAAGTAGAAATAAAGAACGGTAAGCTTACAGGGATCCTTATAGATAATGCTATGCATTTTGCAGAAAAAAAAGTTCCGTTATTAGCGGATAGCCTGGCACATAAATATTTTTTAGCAGCACAGGATTATTGCTTTGCAGCCGGCCTAACGGGTGTACAGGATTGCGGCATTTCAGAACATACGGTTGATCTGGTTAAAGAGGCGCAGAAAGACGGCACCCTTAAAATGAAAATTTTTGCATTGTTATCAGACGACAGTACCTATTATGATCGTTGGATAAAAAGCGGCCCTTATAAATCTGAACGGTTTCATGT
>JBGTJG010000099.1:0-16036 GCA_041745235.1 Ferruginibacter sp.
TAGCTGAGAGGCTACGCAAATATTTTATGCCTGCGCTCAGCAAACAGCTTAATTAATCAACCTTATTCAGGATGATTTATCTTAGACAACCAATAACAGGATCTTTATTATTAACGAGTCAACTTTTTTCAGGACGGGTCAGTTTTACATTCGGCATCGGTTATGGGCGGACGAACATCTACCTGCACAAAGCCGGAGCCGTTGGCTGAAAGCTATGAGACGTTTACCTTTCATACTCTTACTTCATCTTACCTGCCTCAGTTTTGGACAGGACAGTTTACAAGCCGACACCAGCTTAAAAACAGTTCGTATTTCTGTTCCCGACAGCGTACATGCTGACACTGTAGCAGTCACACAAACACCGGTCGCACCCAAGAAAAGCAGAAAAAAGAAGACAAGACCAATTAAAAGTATTGAAGAACATTCCGTTGCTGCAAACAAAATAACTGAGGACGACAGCGACACCGGTAGTGCAGGATATGTAATAGCATTTCTTGCCCTGATCATCGTTGTAGCATTGATCTTGGCTTTTTTCGTTTCAAAACCTATAACCCGTGTAGAGGATTCTTCTAATTCACAAATCAATGAATACATATCCGACTATCTGAGCCGGTTGCTCTTAAGTCGCCGCGACTATTACAGAGAAGTTTATCTGAAGTCTGACGCCTGGATGCGAAAACGAAATGTAGTATTAAGAAGAGACAATTGGCGGTGCGTATATTGTGGTGGAAGGGCCACTCAAGTTCATCATACGAGATATGCGAAAAGGAACATTGGCAAAGAACCAATTGAATGGTTAGTATCAATCTGTAATCCCTGCCATAGATCTCAACATCAATAGAACCTGTTTCAGTCAACATTGCATCAGCAAAAAAGATTAACACTCAAAGTTTATGACACACCAACAAGAAACAGAAGTCAAAATACTTTTCCGTTATTTCAGTACAGTGCTGGATGAATGGACAGTTGAAACAATGTGGGCTGATGTTGTTGATGCCGAAAAAGGACATTACAAACTTGATAACATTCCTTTCTATGGTCCGCTAGTGGCATCTGATGATATCATTTTTGCAGAGTATGACGATGATGAAGAAATGCTAACCTATCGTGAGACCATAAAATATTCGGGGAATTCTATTGTAAATGTAGTTATGATGGATAAAACTATTGAAGTAAATGAGATCAGAGACCTTTTCAAAAAAGAAGCGTGTCTTTCTGAAAAAATAAATGATGGGTATTTTTCTATGGAGATTCTTGCTGCTAATAATTTCCTCCCGATTAAGAAAATGCTTGAAAAACTCCAAACTGAAGGCGTTATTGGATATGCAGAGCCTTGTTTATCTGACATTCATAGGGAACAAATTAATAAGAACGAGAATCCTATTTAGCATTAGCCATTGTTGGCCTTCATCTTTCTTTTCTTTAAATTACAAACCTCACATGCAGTGGTAGGAATTTGTACCACTAACACACGTGAGGCTATTTTACTAACTGAATATGAAATGGATAAGCAAGATTTTTTCCGCCTTCACCCCTACTCATCATTCAACTAATAGTAATTCAGATAAAACATTTGACGAGAAGTATGCCGATCTTGGGGCATTTAGATACGATAAAAGTGGTTTTACAATCCAGTACGAAGATTTTACGAAACGAATTGAGTGGGATGAAATTTCACAACTTCATGTATATAAAGTTGACCAGATCACTATTGACAGAATAGACATGGATATAGTGTATGGTGACAAAGGGATTACTATCAGTGAAGAACTCCCGGGTTGGTATCAGTTTGTTCTAAAAACGAAAGAAGTTTTTCCTACGATTCCTCAAGATTGGGACATCGAAATCATCCAACCGCCTTTTGCAAAGAACTATACTACTATTTATGATAATACAAATCTCAATATTCCGCTGACTTAAATCTGCTGGCGGTAGTTCTTACTTTCCACTTTTGGTTATAAATTTAGCTCATGTTCCAAGCGGGCGGTGGTTTAATTCCCCAACTGCACAAATCCGGACGTTTGCGTCATTGAAGTTTTCATATGCCAAGGTTCTATTAGAAATATTTATCAATACTGCTTCTTTTAGTCGGTTGTGCTCAGCGGATTGATTTTAACAAGCATTTTGACAAATCTGCTCCTTTTACCGTAATGGTAACCGACGCTAAGAATAACGAATCAGTTTCCTACAAAATTGATACGAACTCTTTAGAACACGCAAAATTTATCAACTGGATAGATCGTAATCCTGATGGTTGGCAGAACACTCCCGCTTCTTATGTGGGGGATGTAGTCGTAAAGCAAAAGAATTTCACTCTTATTAGATTGAGCAAAGAGGGAGTGATGGTAAGTTTTAAAGATGATGCGGGGAACCCGAAGCAATACACCAAAGACTCTGACAGGAAGGAACTTGAATTTCTACAACGTCCGTAGACAAATTAAGAACTATAAATGAGCATGGAAGACCCTGCTTTTTGCGCTGCCCAAGCGGGTCTTGGTGAAAAGTCATATTTATCTGCGTAGGGTAGTTTTATGGCCTCCTAAAGTTTTTTGCCTTTTTCACACCTACTAAAACCTTTCATATTTAGCGCGGATGAAATTAAAAATTCCGTAAATCATTAAACCTAAACCTAAAATTGCTGTGAGTATAGTGCCGGCTTTATTTTGAAATAATTTAAATGCATCAGAAGTATCACCGGCCTGTGACGATGCTGAATGCAGGGCAGCCCGAAATAACATAAAGGCTACTAAAAGCCATACAATGCCTCTTGCTGAATAACCTATTTTTCCGGCTTTCATTAAAATCCCCGCATGTTCATTTCCTTTCATATCCTGCACGTGCTTTTTATATTTCTCAGATAAGCCATACCAGATCTGATAAATACCTATGGCAGCAAATATTGCAGCTGCAGCACCAACCAGCCACTGGCCATATGACTCCTGCAGAAGCATAGAGGCTAATTCCTGATTCTGATTTCCTTTATCTTTTGAATCGGAGAAAGCAAATTTTAAAGCTGAATAAGCAAGTGCCAGATAAGCCATACCACTTAAAAAATACCTTATACGGGTATAGAATTTTTTCTCTTTTTCTTCAGTTGAAAAAGTTTGTTGCATACGACGGATCACATAACACACAAGTCCTGAAGCCAAAAGTATAAGCAACACTACACCTCCGGGCGATTCTTTGATAAAAGCAAATACACCGGTGTTAGAAGCGTTGTTGGTGCTTTGTCCGCCCATTTTTGATGCTGCTAAAAATGCTATGAAGCCTAATAACAGATATACGATGCCTTTAGCTATATAGCCGGCCTGTGCTATATGTTTCAAAGGTTTTTTTAATTCAAACGATTTATCCATTATTCAAATTTTGCAATTAATGCGAATGCTGTGATATTTTATGTGACTGCCATTTCAGTATAGCCGATCAAGAAACATAATGAACAGGAAGATTATTATGATGGTTGTAGCTACTGAAACAAAATCAAAAATACATTACAATAGTAACTCACTGTACTTAAAAAGTTTGCATCTGTGTTTATCAAATTACAGTCCCGGTCTCCGACCCGCCGAGCAAACAATCTTTGTACATCGGGAGAAAATTAAGAACTGCAGCTTAGCATAGACGACCCTGCTTTTTTCGCAGCCCCATCCGGTCTTTTTGTAAAGAATTCATCAAACTTATCTGTGTAGGGTTCTTTCATGGCCTGCTGAAGCTTTACAAAGATTGTATCATCGCCTTTATCCAGTCCTTCAATAGCCTGATGCAATAAATAATTTCGCAGAATAAACCGCGGATTTGATTTCCTCATCTTATTTACAGATTCTTCCCTCCTTATTGAATTTGAACTGATACGATCTGCATATGCCCTCAATACGGTTTCCACCATTTTTACTTCTTCTTCGCTGAGGTCTCTATAAAAACTTTCCCGGAAATGACCGGAGGTATCAGTTACATCAGCTTCTGTATTAAACGTAATAAGCAACTGATAAAAAATCGTCATGTCCGGTTTAATGGTTCTCAGCATTTTTTCGAACTCATCTATCAGCTTTTGATCGTCATTCTTCCATTTATCAAGCCCCAGCTTGCCACTCATCATTATATAATATTTGCTCCAATAAAAATCATCGTAGCGGTCAAGTATTTCCTGAAGTTTTTCTTTTTCAACCAACGGACTCAATGCGCCGGCAAGACATGCAAGGTTCCACTTAGCCACGGCGGGTTGTCTGCCAAACGCATATCTTCTTCCCGGCAGGTCAGTGGTATTCGGGGTGAAATTGGTATCGTAATCATCTACAAAGGAATAGGGCCCGTAATCAATGGTAAGCCCCAGTACAGACATGTTATCTGTATTCATGACACCATGCACAAAACCCACTCTATGCCACTCCACCATTAACGCAGCGGTGCGCTCCACAACTTCGTTAAACCACGAAAAGATTTTATCATCCCCTTCAATGTGCGGAAAATATCTTTCAATCGTCCAGTCAACGAGCTTGCTGAGATCAGCCGTTTCATTTCTTGCTGCAAGTATTTCGTAATTGCCAAAGCGCAGGAAACAAGGAGCGACCCTGGTTACAATTGCGCAATCTTCATATGCTGCATTACCATCGTAAAACATATCCCGCATTACTTTATCGCCCGTGCGTATAAGGCTGAGGGCACGGGTAGTAGGAACACCAAGTAAGTGCATGGCTTCGCTCATTAAATACTCCCGTACAGAAGACCTGAGCACTGCTCTCCCATCGGCTCTGCGGCTATATGCTGTAGGACCGGCTCCTTTCAATTGTACCTCCCACGACTGACCGGATGGCGCTGTGAGTTCACCAAGTGTTATTGCTCTTCCGTCGCCTAACTGGCCTGCCCAGTTTCCAAACTGATGGCCGGCATAACAAGCTGCATAAGGATACATAGAATGGGTAACCAAATTACCGGCAAGTATATCCAAATCATCCCCCGGGAGTTTTGACTTTTCTTCAATCCCCACCGGGGGCAAGGGCGCTTCTATCCCAAGTTCTGCCGCAAGATCATCACTCCAAGCCAGCAGAGACGGACTTTTCACCCGAGTTGGAACTGCTTTGCTGTATAACACTCCCGGCGTTTGCCTGGGCCGCAGATCTCCGCTGTCGTCTCCGGGGAATTGGGTAACAAACTCTTTCTTAAATTCTATAGCACTAAGCTTCTGCATAAATATTTGTGTGTTTCATCATTAGAGACCTATCAATACCTTGCCACACTTTCTTCTGTTGTCAAATGATTGAGTTCGTGTCTAAATTTTCGAAGGAGCCTGTAAAAGTACCGGGTTGGAGTGATAATGTGTTTGGGCAGGCGGAATTCTGCCGGGTTAAAGTTCTGTACTTCGGCTTTTAGTTATAGATTTAGGTTCGATTCGGGCCGGACAGTTGGTTAATTCTCCCACTGCACAAAGCCCTGAAACGTTACCGGTAAGCTTATCCGACACTGCATCAGAATGAAACTACAGAATACCAAAATATCAATCAGAAACGTTGTATTTGTTTTAGTAATTGCTATCAACTTAATCTCCTGTAACCAAAACAGACAAAGTACACAAGAAACAGAAAATAAAGCTCCCGTAACAAATGCTTCACCGGTAAGTAAAGAAATTCCAATTTGGACAAAAAGCATTCCCGACTTTGAACTGATAAAAGGAACAGAAACATCTAATGACGGAATGATAAATAATGTTTCCAACCCGACTATAAAAATTTACTCCCCGAAAGAAAATAATACAGGAGTTGCCATACTTGTATTCCCGGGTGGCGGTTACAATAAACTTGCTATTGACCTTGAAGGTTCAGAAATATGTGAGTGGTTGGCTTCAATAGGCGTAACAGGGGTACTGCTAAAATACCGCGTTCCGGGGTCAGGGCATCATTATGACAAGGATTGTGAGTGCGGAAAAGACCCGATAAAACCCCTTGCTTTGCAAGACGCACAAAGAGCAGTAGGTTTAGTTCGCTCCCGAGCTAAAGAATGGAGTATTGACTCCAATAAGATTGGTGTAATGGGATTTTCAGCAGGCGGACATTTGGTAGCAGATGTGAGTACGAATTATAAGATACGAGCTTACTCCATCACTGACAGTATCGATAATATAAGTTGCAGACCTGATTTTGGGTTATCCTTTTTCCCCGGTCATATGACGGTGCATACAAAACATCCATACGACCTGAACAATACACTACCCGTAGACAGAAACACTCCTCCAATGTTTATTCTGCAGGCAGGAAACGACCCCGTAGATACTATTCAAAATTCATTGGTGTATTATATTGCTTTGAAGAAAGCAGGTGTGCCGACTGAGTACCATATTTATGCAGAAGGGGGACATGCATTTGGTATAAACAGAACAGCACTGGACAATCCGGATTGGAATAAACTGCCGATAGCTGATTGGGAAAGCCTGGTTGTAAGATGGTTGCGGACAATAAAAATGACATCAGATTAAACACAAGAAAGCAGAACCGCTAAGATCGTGATTGCACTATGGCCGCCAGCCGGGCGACAGCTGAACATCACTTTTCAATTGAACTTTATATTTTTAAACCTGTCGTCATTAATTCTTTTTTACCAGCGCAAACACACGAACGTTGGGCGATACCAACAGAACTATATGTGCTTAAAAGACAACTTTAAATTTAATTTCACCTATTTCGCCTTGACAATAATTCTTTTGATTGTTGAAATTCTTATTGCTAAATATGTGCATGACCAAATTGTTAGACCTTACGTTGGAGACTTTTTAGTAGTAATCCTAATTTATTGTTTTGTAAAGACCTTTTTTGATTTTGCAGTTATAGCTACCTCAATATTTGTATTAATCTTTGCATTCCTGGTTGAGACTTTACAATATTTTAATTTTCTAAAATTTGCGGGACTTGGAAAATCAAGTATCGCAAAAGTTATTATGGGAACTCACTTCGAATGGATTGACATTTTTGCATATATTAGTGGAATTGGATTAGTAATCACTGTAGAAAAACTTATAGCTAATGGGCAAATAAAAAGAAATAGGGAAGCTTAAGGAGACCCGGGAATATCTATATGAACTCGCTGACTGAGCCGGGCACCGTAACAATGATCCCTTGGGCGTGCGCTGAAAACTTGCGTATATTTATACCGCATAACCAAGACCCAGGAAACCATAAACAACTGCCCTACCGAATGAAGCCCGTACTATCTTTATTTTTCTTTTTGCTGACGGTACATACCGGCTTTACCCAGAAAAAACCTTTGGGTGAATTTGACCATATTGATACGAAAACCCTGCAACTTCCTGATTCCCTCACCCAATCTACAGAACAGATCGCGGGCTTCATCACTTCCCGCTTTGCTTCTGAAAAAGACAGGGCACGTGCTGCTTTTATATGGGTGGCATCTAATATTCAGTACGACATTGACAATATGTTTGCGTTGAATTTTTATGAGAATAAAGCCGACAAAATATCCAAGCCGCTGCGCACACGAAAAGGGATCTGTGAAAACTATGCCGCGCTGTTTACAGATATCTGCGCAAAGGCCGGGATAAAATCCTTTGTAGTTGAAGGCTATACCAAACAAAACGGGTTTACCGATTACATACCGCATGCGTGGAGCGCTGCACGTGTAGACAGCACCTGGTTTCTATTTGACCCGACGTGGGGATCGGGGTTCGTGAACGCGGGCAAGTTTTACCGTAAAATAAACAATGATTATTTCCGGGCTACGCCGGCAACCCTGATCAAATCTCATATGCCGTTTGATTATCTCTGGCAGCTCCTGCCCTACCCCATTACCAACCAGGAATTTTATGAAGGCAAAACACTACCCAACAAAACCAAACCGTTTTATTCTTTTAAAGATTCTATTGCAGCTTTTGAAGGACAAAGTAATACAGAGAGGTTGGTCGCTTCCGCAGATAGGATAGAAAAAAACGGGATGAGAAATTCTATGATCTTTGACCGGCTTCACCACGTGAGAGCTGAAATAGAAAATGAAAAGCAAACCAAGTCTGTAGGCCTGTACAATGCTGCAGTTATTGATTACAATGAAGGAATCAATTTGTACAACGATTTCATCACCTACAGGAACAAACAATTTTTACCAAAGAAGACCGATCCGGAAATACAAAACATGCTTGATGCCTGTGCAAATAAATTCAATGAAGCGAAAATAAAGCTGGGAGAAATAGCAGAACCTGATGCAACAGGTGTGAATTTGATAGGACAGCTTACCAAATCCATAAACGAAGCATCTGAAAGGTTGAAAGAGCAACAGGATTTTCTGAAAGAATATTTTCCTAAAGGTAAGTTGGGCCGTAAGGCTATGTTCTACGAAAGGAAAATTACTTTCTTCGGAAAGTCTATTAACTAACGGGGGACCGGCACACACCAATTGAGGATTCATTAAAAATTTATGACAACATTTCTGAAGAGTATACTCCTCTGTTCAATTTTCGCAACAGTTGTTTCCTGCGGAAACAATGAACCGAAACGACAGGCATTACCTGCTGAGCAGCTGCAACCGAAAAAAGAAAGTGCAGCAGAGCCGTCAATTCTCATCAATACCTTTTCCTCGATACCACCGGATATAGACGGCTGCAGTTGCCTTTTCTCCAACAGCCGGGAAGATTTTAAGAACCGCATTTACATTTATGCAGACAATTACCAAGACGATTCCTTTATTAATATTAACGGGGCACAGACAAAGTTTAAACGGTTTGAAACAAAACAAATTTCTGAAACACACACAGTCAAAAAATTCAGCAATAACAACTTCGAGCTTATTATAGAAATGAAGCAGGTGGGTCAGCTCGATGAAACGTGGCAGCAGGAAGGGACGCTTAAGCTTATTAAAAAAAGCGGCGAGTCCATCACAAGAAATATTTACGGTGAGTGCGGCTGTTAGAAAATAAGCCCCGGGTTTGTGCCGTGGGACTCCCCTATTGTAATATAAAAAATAATGAAGAGTTCTTAATATGGTATTTACCTGATAAGTATCACTGACCCTGTTTTAAATTGTTGCCCGGCATTAACGCTGTATGAAGCCGTCCATACAAATACTGAATTTCCGGGCTTTTCACCTCTGAAATTCCCGTTCCATTTGTAGAAAGGATCTGTGCTGACGAACACAATTTCACCGTAACGGTTATAAACTTCTAAACGGTAATTCTTAACAGGAGATAAATTATTTCCCGCGGGTCCGAAAAGATCATTCTTTCCGTCCCCGTTTGGTGTAAATGCTGCGGGGAAATAAATATCGGAACAATCTACCGTAACCTTAATACTGCCGCTGCCTTTGCAACCGCTTGTGTCTGTAACTGTAACGGTATATTTTCCCGTTTGTGTTACACTGAATGTTGGCGCCGTACTGCTGTCCTGCCATTTGTAAGAGGCATAATTTCCCGGATTCAATATCAGCTTCTGCCCGGGGCAAATGAATGCATCTGCTCCTAAATTGATGTTCAATGTTTCCTGCACGGAAGGAACATTGATGTTTGAATTTGTTATACAACCTTTGCTGTCTGTTACCTGCAGAGCATAATTTCCTCCGGATAAATTATACAAATTTGCTGCAGCAGATCCCATGTTCCAGGCATAACTATAGGGTGGTGTACCTCCGGATACGTTAGACAATATACTGCCATTGTTTATTAAACATTTTTGCGGGCTTATCACAGGGGATATTCGCAATGCCTGCGGTTCTGTAACAACCACAGTTGCGGATGCTGTACATGCAGTTCCGGAAAAAACAGTAACCATATAGCTACCGGCACCCAAACCGGAAATTACAGGCGTACTTTGTACAGGATTGGTGTTCCACACATAGGAATAAGGTGCAGTACCACCTGCAGCTGAAGCACTGATCACTGCGGTTTGATCGCCGGTGCAGTTTAATGACTGATCCTGATTTGCTGTTACATCTAATATAATTATTTCTTTGGAAACGATGGATGGAGGTCCTGTTTGAAAGGTTGTTGTGAGGGTAACAGTATAGGGACCCGGGGCGGAAAATGTATGGGAAGGATTGGGTGCTGAAGAGGTGTTATTTGTACCCGAGGCAAAATCCCCGAATGTCCATGAGGTACTTGCAGCACAAACAGCCTGACTGCTGAAATCCACTGTTCTTGCAGGCTGACAGGTATAACTGAAATTTGCAGTATTATTCGGAGGCGCCTCAAAAATATTGATATCATCTATCGCAAAACCATCATAGTTATTGCAGGTATTACCTGCGCCGAAAACAAAACGAAAACTCACATTGGACTGGCCGGCTACAGCAGAAAGGGAATGAGCTGCCGTAAGCCATACACCGCTGCCTGTTCCGCCCAGGCAACTTCCGTTATTCGGCTGTACATTACCTGACCAACCTGCGACATTTCCCAGAAAGTTTACACTTGTTGTATTATACCAGTTTTCTCCCTGGCATGTGGAATTTGAGTTGATCGTACCTACAAAATTCCATGTGGTACCTCCGTTTATTGAATATTGAAAAGCGGCGCCATCAAATCTCCGTTCGGTTTCCCAAAATACTTTAAAAGAAATACGCGGATTTATAAGAGATGTAAAGTTGAAACAAGGACTTTGCAAAAAAGAATTTTCACCGTTATTATAGAATGAGGAAGTAAGCCCGCCCGTTATCCAGCTTTTGTTCCCTCCGCCTGCGCCTGTAATAACAGGCTTAGCAGGAGTCCCCCATGCCCAATCTGAGGATACGCCACCCGCAATCCAGTTACCGTTTGTAGCTTCAAAATCTTCATTATAAGGGAAAGCCGATATGTTCCCGGAACAGGGCTGAGCCACAGAACATGCCCAAGAAGAAAGAAAGAATATAAAAGAGATAAATTTAAAAAACATGCTCAGATAATCGGTACGGGGTAAAAATTCGGTGCAAAATTAAATAATCCTGAATGCTCTTTATGTTAAAGCATGCTTTATTTCATTCCCTCCAACTCCTTCTGCATTTTAAACATTTCATCCCTTAACCTTGCCGCTTCCATAAAATCGAGATCCCGAGCAGCCTTTTCCATGTCCTTTTTTATTTTAGAAATCCCTTTCTCCATTTGCGGAATGGTTTTATATACTCCCTGATCTTCTGCGGCTACGGTGATCAATTCATCATTCGGCCCTAATGCATAAGGTTTACTTGCATCAAACCCCTTAATATCTAATACACTTCCCTGTGCAAAAACCTGTTCAGTTGTTTTGGTAATGGTAGTGGGTGTGATGCCGTGCTTAATATTATATGCCACCTGTATTTCCCGTCGGCGATTCGTTTCGTCAATGGTTTTCTGCATGCTCTCCGTCATCTTATCCGCATAAAAAATTACAAGGCCATCCACATTTCTGGCGGCACGTCCGGCAGTTTGTGTAAGGCTTTTTTCATTGCGCAAAAAACCTTCTTTATCCGCATCCAAAATGGCTACCAATGAAACTTCCGGCAGGTCCAAGCCTTCCCGCAATAAATTCACGCCAACAAGTACATCTATAATTCCCAATCTTAATTCCCGCAGAATTTCTATGCGGTCCAGCGTGTGCACATTGCTGTGGATGTATTTTGATTTGATATTGATGCGATGCAGGTATTTATCCATCTCCTCTGCCATTCTTTTAGTAAGCGTAGTTACCAAAATACGGTCACCCATTTTTATGCGCTTATCTATTTCATCCAGCAGGTCATCTATTTGGTTCACCGATGGCCGTATTTCTATCGGCGGATCTAACAGGCCCGTAGGCCTTACCACCTGTTCCACTACAATACCGCCGCTTTTTTCCAGTTCATATTCGCCCGGAGTGGCAGAAACATAAACTGTTTGGTTTACCAAATTTTCAAACTCATGAAAATTCTGCGGACGGTTATCCATTGCTGATGGCAACCTAAAACCGTAATCTACCAGAACGAGTTTCCGGCTCCTGTCACCGCCGTACATGCCGCTGATCTGCGGAACAGTCTGATGGCTTTCATCAATGATACAGATGGTATCCTTGGGAAAGTAATCCAACAGGCAGAAGGGCCTTCCGCCGGGAGCACGCCTGTCAAAAAAGCGGGAATAATTTTCTATGCCATTGCAATAACCAAGTTCTTTGATCATTTCAATATCATAATTCACACGTTCGTTTATCCGCTGCGCTTCAATGTATTTACCCGAGTTTTTAAAATATTCTACCTGGGCATAACATTCATTCTGAATCTCTAAAATAACCTGAGCCTGCAGATCCTTTGGGGCAAGATATAATGACGCCGGGAAAATAGCAGCATCATGGACCTGTGCAATGCGTTTGCCTGTAGAAGTTTCCAGCGTTTCAATACTTTCAATTTCATCCCCGAAAAAACTTACGCGATAACCATAATCTACATAAGGCAAATTAATATCTACCGTATCTCCCTTTACCCGAAATGTGCCTCGGGAAAAATCTCCCTGGCTTCGATTGTATAAGCTGCTTACCAGTGCATGTAAAAAAACCTGCCTGCTTATTACCTGGTTTTTCCTGATGCGGATAATACCATTTTCATAATCAGTAGGATTACCCATACCGTAAATGCAGCTTACACTGGCTACAACTATAATATCCCTGCGGCCACTGAGCAATTGTGCTGTTGCCTGTAACCTTAATTTATCCAGTTCTTCATTTATGCTCAGGTCTTTTTCTATGTACGTGTTGCTGCTGGGCATGTATGCCTCCGGCTGGTAATAGTCATAATAGGAAACGAAATAACCAACCGCATTATCAGGAAAGAATTGTTTGAACTCGCCGTAGAGCTGGGCAACCAAAGTTTTGTTGTGTGTTATTACCAATGTGGGCCGCTGTGTATTTTGAATCACATTGGCCATAGTAAAAGTCTTGCCACTGCCTGTTACACCCAGAAGCACCTGGTGTTTTTCGCCGGACAACACTCCTTCCGTGAGTTGTGCTATCGCCTGCGGTTGATCACCAGCCGGTGTATAAGAAGATTGAAGATTAAATCCGGACAATGAAAAAAGTTTTTACAAATTTAACCGGCAAACGGTTTAAAGCCATGCTAAAAAAAAGACCTGAAAAAATCAGGCCCTTCTTCTATAATTATGCAAGCAAATTATTTCCCCGCCAGTTCTACCATAGTCATAACCTCATCTGCCAGCGCATCGGTATTTCCTTCAAAGCCTACAGACTTGAATCGAATATTTCCTTGCTTATCCAGAATAAATTTTGTTGGGATGCCGCTTACACCAAAGTCTTCCACCATTTTATTGTCATTATCCATCAGTACATAAAAAGGATAATTTTTCTTCTTCATAAATTCTTTTGAATTTTCAATTTTGTTGTCCACATTCTCCCATGTATCTACAAACAGAAATTTTACATCATCACGGGCAGCAAGTTTTTCCTGTGCTTTCTTCATACCCGGCATAGATGCTATGCACGGGCCGCACCACGTGGCCCAAAAATCTACCACCACGATCTTTCCCTTCAGGCTTTCCAAGCTCACTTCTTTTCCTTCCCAATCTTTTAATGCAAATTTAGGTGCAGCATTACTGATCATGCTTTTTGCTATATCTGCTCTCTTTTGCACTTTAGCACTCTCTTCCAAAGCAGTGAGATATTGTTCATATCCCGCATCAGTTTTCTTTTCTTTCACATACAATGCTTTCAGCGCTTCTTTCGTTTTCGGTGTTGCCTTGCCATACTTTACCATCTTTTCAATAATAGATGTTGCTTCTGCAGGGGGTGCAGCTTTTTCCAACAGCATGGCATAGCGTTCATTGTACTCGGCGTCTTTCATCTTATGCAGGACTGCACCATCCTTAGCGTATGGAAGGCCCCCTTTATATTCCCCCATGTTATACATAATGAGTGCATAGGTATCTGCATACATTGCATAATTGTTTTCCCTCTGTTCACCCCATTGTTTTTTTGTGAGAGATTCCGGTTGTTTCTCTGTGGGCTTCAGCATTTGGCTTCTTGCCCAGAAGGTTGCTTCTTCACTCATTTTTCTGGCTGCCGGCATATTTTCATTCTTTTCTGCCATGCCCCAGCTAATGTTATTGTACATAGCAGCCCTCGAAGACATAGGAAGTTCATTTGACCATTTGGCAAACATTGCATCATTCTTCTCATTTTTATATACATCAGCCATCTGTCCTTTCATCATCGCCATCATGTTCTCATTCTTTCTTTCTGCAGAGAGTGCAAGCAAAAGGCTATCATAAATGGCGAGTTTTTTTGCCGCATTCTTTTCGCGGCCAAAACGATTGAGCATATCATTTGCACGCCATTCACCTGCGGGATATTTTTGTTTCATTACCACAATAAGCGAATCAGCTTTGGACTTCATTTTAAACCTGCCGTACCATGATGCCAGCGTTCCATAATCCGTTTCTGATAATACCGGTTTGCTTTCTATAACAGCAAGCTTTTGTATGATGAGTGGTTGCGCTTCCTTTTTGTGAACAGTATTTATTGCTGTAAAGTAACTGTTAGAAAAATTCTGATCGTTCGCCAATTGAGGATATTTTTTAAGCCCTGCTTCCTGCAATTCAAGATTCTTTTTCGGTTCGTTTGCCATGCCGAAAAGAAATTCACCGTATCCCGCATGTAACTGCCCTGCACTGGCATAGTATCCTTTTACAGGTTCATTATTGTTATTGTAAAGAGGAACTATATATCCCTTACCGTTGTTGTTGTCTTTCACTTCTCCGCCGGTAATTCCAAAAGCGACGGCATTTGTGTTACTGTCAATCATAATTTTTCCCGTATATGCACTGCCCTTTTTCTTCAATACCGGTTCTGAAATCTTCAAACCCTTGGATGTAAACTGATATACCGCTATTTCTACATTTTTTTCATTGATCAGCGGAGACATTTTCTGCTCAAAAGTGAAACTAAGCGGCTGAGATGCTTTTGGGTAAGGATTGCTTAAAGTAAGTGCATCAAAACTTACCTGTGCCTTTAGTACAGTAATGCTCATTACAAATAAGATAACCAGGGATATTTTTTTCATATTGGTTGTTTTGATATTTAAGTTAAGGTAAGAAGATATTCTTAGGTTCCTATACATAAAAACGGTTCGGACAGTGTCCGAACCGTTCGTTTCATCTATTGAATAGCTAGTTAGCCCTTAGAAGGGGCTGCTTATGTGAAAAATGCTTTTTAATAAAATACGAGATCGTAAAGGAAGGAATGATGTCAGTAAAAGGTAAAGCTTCTTCCAAAAATGTAAGCACAGAACCTATAGCACCAAAACGGCCGCCAAATGTTCGCATGAAAATAAAGGCAGAGAGCGGAGCCCATATCACATCAGAAAATTCGCCGATAAGCGGAATGGAAAAACTTGCATATCCGATAAGGTCCATAATGATGCAGAACGTGAGGGAAGGCAAGGATTTGGTTTGTGTTTGTTGTAGTGTTTTCATGTGGATCTTTTAAGGTTTTTTTTGTCACATGGAATTCGCCATGAAACATTTTAATAAAAATGAACTTATGAGGGCTCATTTCATGTCGTTTTAATAATCAAATAGAATGCAAAATCTGCAGTATGACGGAATGGCAACTTATTTTGAATGCTTACCAAACAATTTAACAATATAACAATACATACTTCCGTTTCTCACTTGCCATGCGGGTGAAATAACGTACCTTTGCGCCCTCAAAAACAGTCCCGCGTTTATCTGCGGGAACATAAATCAGATAAATGAATATTCGCAACATCGCAATTATTGCACACGTAGATCACGGAAAAACGACATTGGTTGATAAGATCCTTCATACTACAAAGGTTTTCAGAGATAACCAGGATACCGGCGAGTTGATCATGGATAGCAACGACCTTGAAAAAGAGCGTGGTATAACTATTTTCAGTAAAAATGCCGCCGTAGTTTATAAAGACTATAAGATAAATGTTATTGATACCCCGGGTCACAGTGATTTTGGCGGCGAGGTGGAACGGATATTGAACATGGTCGATGGCGCGGTTCTTTTGGTGGATGCCAGTGAAGGCCCCTTGCCACAAACTAGATTTGTTTTAAAAAAGGCGATGGATCAAGGTATCAAGGTCATCGTCT
>JBGTJG010000100.1:0-10144 GCA_041745235.1 Ferruginibacter sp.
CCAATACAAAAGTCTTATCAGTGAATAACAATGGTATTCCTACTACAAGACCCGTAATTATGGTTGCAAACGAAGGTGTTTTATACTTTGGGTGTATTCTTTGAAAAGCGGGTGGCATAAGACCATCACGGCTCATGCTCATCCATATGCGGGGCTGGCCCATCTGAAATACCAGAAGCACACTCGTCATAGCTATTACTGCTATTATGGAAACTAAAAACTGCATCCAACTTACGTCAAGGTTTTGCTTTTCAAAAATAAAGGACAGCGGATCACCTACTCCGTCAAAGTTTTTGTAATGAACAGCGCCCGTAAGTACAAGGCTAAGCAGAATATAGATTGCGGTACAAATAACTAAAGAAAGGATCATGCCGCGGGGCAGATCACGCTTCGGGTTCTTGCTTTCTTCAGCAAGCATACTCACTGCATCAAAACCGATATAAGCAAAAAACACCCCGCTCACGGCCATCATCACACCGCCAAAACCATTAGGCATAAATGATTTTACTCCTGCTTCATTTGCCGGAGCCCAGTTAAATGTAAGTCCGTTTGCAAAAATTAAATAACCCCCTACACCTATCACCAGAAAAACAGCAAGCAATTTCAGGATCACCATGATATTACTGAAATTCCGGCTCTCTTTAATACCCCTTAAAACCAGCATGGTTATAAGTACATTGATAATGAGTGCAGGGAGATCTAAGATAATTCTCAATCCTCCCATCACCGGCGCGGTATTCCATGCTGCTAATACCTCTTCGTTGGTAGAGCCGCCTTCAATAGCATGTTTGGCTTCCATATAGCTTGTGCTGAGGTGTGCAGGCAGGTCAATCCCTATCTTACTCAGAAACGAAGTAAAATAATCACTCCAGCTGTAGGCTACATAAATGTTTCCTATCGAATATTCCATAATAAGCGCCCAACCGATTATCCAGGCAAATAATTCACCGAAACTCGCATATGCATAGGTATAAGCGCTTCCCGCAACAGGAATACGGCTGGCAAATTCAGAATAACATAACGCGGTAAATCCACACGCAATAGCCGTAATGATAAAAAGGATCACAACACCCGGCCCGCCATTAAAAACCGCACCGCCAAGGCTGCTGAAACTTCCTGCACCCAATATCGCAGCTATGCCAAAAAAGGTGAGGTCTTTTACGGTGAGAACACGCTTTAATCCGCCACCACCGTGCGTTTCATCACCACCCTCTGCTAAAATATCGGATATATCTTTTCTCCTGAATAATGAATTACTCATGTTAGTCTTGGTTTATAAAAGCAAAGTAATTAATACTGCTCAGTAATAATCAGTTTTCCTGCGCCGGAAGATGAGCAGAAAGCTTTTTAAATTCCTGATTTTTAATTTTCTCTTTCAAGCAGATCAGCAGAAAGCTTTTTTAATTCCTGCTTTCGTATACTTAGAACAGCCACATCATCAAGATGCTGCAATGCCTCACGGTAATATTTTTCTTTTAATTGTGTAGCCCATTTATCAGCTTTGCAATCGCGAAAGATCTGTAACACATTCTCTACCTTCCTTTTATCTCCCGCCTTTATCAGATCATCTAATTCCTTTTTAGCGGCTACTGTACAATTCTCCCTGGCATGGATCATTAAAAATGTTTTCTTATTCGCCAATATATCTCCCCCCTGTTGTTTGCCTGTTTTAGAAGAATCGCCGAAAGCGTCCAGATAATCATCCTGCACCTGGAAAGCAATACCGAGGTTTTTACCGAACTCATACAGGTGTCCCTGGTTGCCCAGCCCTGCTCCGCCAAGCACAGCACCCATTTGCAAACTTGCCGCTACGAGCACTGAAGTTTTAAGAATGATCATATTCAGGTATTCCGCAAAACTTATTTCCGGTTTTTTTTCAAAATCCATATCCAGTTGTTGCCCTTCACATACTTCCTTTGCAGTGCGATTAAATATTTCAATACTTCGGGGCAAATAACGCGGACTTATTTTGCTCAGGTATTCATAAGCCGTCACAAACATCACATCTCCGGCAAGCAATGCAGTACTCTCGCCGTATTTATGGTGCACCGTTTCCATTCCTCTTCTCAGCGGTGCTTTGTCCATTATATCATCATGTATCAGGCTGAAGTTGTGGAACAATTCAATGGATGCTGCTGCATTAAAAGCATCATCATTAACGGGTTCAAACAATTCATTGGCCATATAAACACATACAGGGCGTATGCGTTTACCTTTTATGCTTAAAATGTATTGTGCAGGATCGTATAATGTAGGCGTGTGGTCAGGGAAATGCCTTATGTTAAAACGCTCTTCAAAACTGTATGATAATTCCTGAAATGAATGCATGAATTTATTTTCTCTTTGCCGGCGCTTTTTTCGACACCGCTTTCTTGCTGTCAACTTTTACACTTTTCTTACTCTTTGCCACACCACCCGGCACACTTCCCTGCTTTGCATCCCCATCAGGTACCCACTCATAATCAAGCTGTCTTTTATCCAGATTAGCTGCTACTACCCTTATCTTAACGGTATCTCCCATCCTGAACTTTTTACCGGTGCGCATGCCCACGAGGGAATAATCAGCTTCATCTTTTCTGAAATCATCAAAATCGGAAAGATCCTTTACACTCACCAATCCTTCACATTTATGTAAAACCGTTTCTACCCAAAAGCCGAATGCAGAAACTCCCGCTATCACACCGTCAAATTCTTCTCCCACAAATTGCTGCATGTATTCTACCTGCTTGTATTTGTTTCCCGCACGTTCTGCTTCCATAGCAGACCGTTCCTTATCGCTGCAATGCTTATTTTTTTCTTCCATTGCCTTATCGATCAGCAATTTCTTGTCGATAATACTTTGTAATACACGGTGTGCCATTACGTCCGGATACCGGCGTATCGGGGAAGTAAAGTGGCAATAATTTTCAAACCCAAGGCCGTAGTGGCCTACGTTCTGTGAAGTATATTTTGCTTTAGCCATGGTGCGAATACCCAATTGCTCCAATACATGTTGTTCCGGCTTTCCTTTCACTGCTTTTAAAAGCGTGTTGAATGATGTGGCAATGGCCTTTTCATCTTTAGTGTCAAACTCATACCCGAATTTTTTTGCAAACGCCACAAACGGCAACAATTTTTCCGGGTCCGGCTCATCATGTATCCGGTATGAAAAAGGTATCGGTTCGCCATCTGATTTTATTTTAGAAACATACTCAGCCACTGCCCTGTTTGCAAGCAACATAAACTCCTCAATAAGCTTGTGTGCATCCTTACTTTCTTTTACAATAATACCGAGTGGCTTTCCTTTTTCGTCCAGCTTAAAACGAACCTCTGTAGAAGAAAAATTTATTGCACCGTTATCAAACCTTTCTTTTCTGAATTGTTTAGCAAGCTTATCAAGCAGTAAAATGGCTTTTGAATGCAGGCCATCATTGGTTTCTATCGTTTCCTGCACTTCTTCATAAGTGAAACGGTGGTTGCTGTGAATCACGGTCCGTCCGATCCATCGGTGCTTTATTTCTGCACGGTTAGTAATCTGAAAAATTACGGAGAAGGTATATTTATCTTCATTCGGACGAAGGGAACAAAGCTCATTAGATATCTTTTCCGGCAGCATGGGATTAACCCTGTCCGGGAGATATACACTGGTAGCACGCTCATATGCTGCCTTATCCAAAATATCACCCTGAGTAACAAAATGGCTCACATCAGCAATGTGCACGCCTATTTCATAATTACCATTATCTAAATTGCGAATAGAAATGGCATCATCAAAATCTCTCGCATCTGCGGGGTCAATTGTAAAAGTCAGAATATCCCTGCAATCTTTTCTTTTCTTTAATTCCTCTCTCGTCACTTTTGGTAAGAGCGCCTCTGCAGCCTTTATCACTGCCGGATCAAAGGATAACGGAAACCCGGCATTGATCAGAATTTCTTTCATGGCCATATCACCTTCATTCTCAGCCTGCATTACAGAGATGATCTCACCTTCGGGCTTTTTGTCCGTACGGTCCCATTTAAGGAATCTTGCTACTACCCTGTCACCATCTATGGCGGCGTTCAATTTAGCCGTATCAATATGAAAATCCGGGATACCGTTATTGCTTGCTGCTATAAAAAATGCAGTTTTCCCGGTGATGGAAACATTGCCGATAAATTCAGTTTGCTTACGTTCAGATACTCCCGTCACTTTACCCTCAGGCCTTTTTGTACGGTCCTGCGCATTCATTAACTGTACCCTTACAATATCGCCGTGAAATGCTTTCCCAAATTCATGCGGCTTTACCATAATATCTTTTTCCTGCCCTTCCACGATCACAAAGCCCATTCCGCTGCGGCTTATTTCCAATCTTCCTTTTACAATCTCTGTTTGTGATGATTTTTTTCCTTTCGGCGGTGTATGTTGTTTACTCATAGATTTTTCTGAAGCATTAATTCTTTGCAATGTACAAAATGTATTCCTTTTAAGGTTTTGGGGCTGTGGGCATCGGATTACCTGGCGGCATTTGTCCGGGCTCCTTTGGCTCCGCTTCGCTCCGGCCCCCTTTAAAAAAAGGGGGCTACCCTCCGGCGCACCGCAGCCCTCCAGCGGTAAATCTTTAATCAGCTTTTACATTTTATATTAAATTAAACGTGCAATGTTAATCACTCAAAGAATTACTCTAAATCACTTGCTTACAAAGTCGATTTAATTGAAGTGTCAGTTTGAGCCTGTCGAAAACGATGCCGCAAATGAAACCCGCCTTCGACAAGCTCAGGCTGACAGTACAATAAAGGAAAGAAAACCTTTAAGAAGGTAAAGACTTTTAATTCATACTCCTTATTTTTACAGATATGCACCCGGCCCCTCGTAATTTTCTCTACAAGCTCACTCATTGGGAATCCTGGCATTTTCACATCAAGTACATTCCTATTTTTCCCGTGTGGCTGTGGAATTGCATACGCAGCGGCTCGGCATGGTTCTTTACTGCATCTAATCCTACACTCACTTTCGGGGGGATGGATGGCGAAGGAAAAGAAGAGATGTACAAGCAGCTACCGCCTGGTAGTTATCCTAAAACAATATATGTATCACCCGGAGATCCGATTGATAAAATAGAAGACGAGATCAGAAGAAATAACATCACTTATCCTTTTGCTGCTAAACCGGATGTAGGTATGTCCGGTTTTATGTTTCGAAAAATAAAATCATCCGAAGATCTGCGAAAGTACCATGCCTTCATACCCATCAAATATCTGATCCAGGAGTTTTCTGATTACCCCGCTGAGGTTTGCGTTTTTTATTATCGTCATCCTGCATCTCAGCAGGGCACCATTTCCGGTATGGCTACAAAAGACCCGGCTGTGATAACAGGTAATGGGAGATCTACTATAGCTGAACTCCTGGAGGCATTTGAAGATCCGCGTCTGGATAAGGATAAAATGCGAACACGCCATACAGAAAACCTCGAAACTGTTCTTTCTGAAGGTGAAGAATTTCGATTGTCTGATGCTACAAACAGAAGCCAGGGCGGTAAGATGATGGGCATACCCGTAAATCCGGATCAAACATTTTTAAAAGTATTTGACGATCTCAGTCTTTATTCAGATAAATTATTTTACGGCAGATATGACATAAAATGTGCTTCCGTAAAAGACCTTTTACAGGGGAAAAATTTTACAATTTTAGAATTTAACGGCAGCGGCGCAGGGATACAGCATATTTACGGTAACGGCACGGGCCTTTTCAAAGCCTGGAAGGTAATTCTTCATCATTGGAATATGCTGTATAAAATTTCGGCGTACAATAATAAAAACGGTGTTCCATATTGGAAATTTTCTACAGGCTTAAAATTTCTTCGCAATGCCAAAGCGCATTTGAAAGGACTCAAAAAAATGGATTCCGAATTTCCTGCTTTTTAACTGAGCCTTTATTCAGAGATAGATGTTTTTCTTATGCATTATGCTTATCGGCGAACCTTTTGCCACAAACACGGTATCGGGATATGCATCATTAAGAAAACTGAAATCATTACCGTATAATTTTTCAAAGTCACAACTTATTTTATAGCTTATAACAGGATAAATTTCCCAGGAAGGGTGTTGTACTCCGTATTCAAATGCAGTGCTCTTGTTGTATTTTGAATAACCCCAGTAATGTTCAGAAATAAATTGCTCCTTAGAACCTTCTCCCATTGGGTTGGCGGTGTTTTTTATTATTGCTTCAAGGCTGTTCCATACACCTTTAAATTTCCACAAATATCCAAGATCGATTTGTTCGCCCTTTGGCCGGTAATAATGTTTCATAGGGAGCGTCACATACTTTTCTCTGTAAAGCGTATTTGCAATCAATGTTATTGCATGTTTCGGAACAATTTCTTTTATAAAAACAGCTCCTCGCTTCCATACACCGTTATCATTATGGCGAACATAAAAACGCAGATTCACTTCTTCAAAATTGATGTGGAAAGGAATTTTCATTCCGAGTATCTCTGTTTGCTCAAACATGAAACCGATAAGGCTTACGTAGCAGTGACCGTTAAAAAAATCAAGTTCTGTTTTAGCAGGCAGGTAAGGAAGAAGTTTGCCCGGGTCAATTATATAATTGGCCATGATCAGGTTATTCCATTCGGCCCTCAGGAAAGGTTTCTTCATAACATGTTGATTTACTGCCGTGGTGTCCTTTCCTTATAATTCACTTTAAATATCAGCCGTAGATTTTGGTCTTTCGTGAAATAATTATAAAACCAATTGAAGAAAACGGACAGCCTGTTTTTTACACCGAGAATAAGCATCAGGTGAAGAAACATCCAGATCAGCCACGCAAAAAATCCCCCGAAATGAAGTTTAGGTTTAGGAACATCCACCACTGCAAGTTTACGACCCACTGTAGCCATTGCACCTTTATCATTATACACAAATGATTCTCTTCGATCATTGTTGCTTTTCATTTGAATAAGCCTCAGATTATTAACCAACATATCTGCTTGCTGTATAGCAACAGGTGCTACCTGAGGATGTCCCGTCGGATATGCAGGATCAGAATCCATATAGGCTACATCACCTATTGCATATACGTTGCAGAAACCCTGCACCAGGCACTGCCTGTCTGTTTTGATCCTATTTCCTTTTGCAATTACACCGGTATCAATCCCGGGCAATACATTTCCCTTTATACCCGCCGCCCAAATTACCAGAGCGGTTTCTATTTGGCTGCCATCCTTAAGTGTAGCTGTGTTCCCGTTATACTGATCAAGCAATGCATTTGTCTGTACGATCACACCTAATTTTTCCAGGTATTTTTGGGATTGCTCACTGCTTTTTTCACTCATCACACCTAAGGTTTTCGGAGATCCTTCGAGCAGGATTATTTTCATCATAGAAAAATCCAGTTCCGGATAATCCTTTGGCAATACAAACCTGCGCATATCTGCAATTGCGCCTCCGAGCTCCACGCCGGTAGGCCCGCCACCCACAATTACCACAGTCATCAGGCGCTGTAACTCTAAAGGATCATTTGTTGCAGAAGCGTCTTCAAAATTTTTCAGAATGCGATGCCGAAGTTGTATGGCTTCTACCGTACTCTTCATAGGCATTGCGTTTGCTTCCATCAATGCATTTCCGAAAAAATTTGTATCTGCCCCGGTAGCTATCACCAAATAATCATAACTAAAATCACCTATATCTGTTGTCACTTTATTTTGTGCAGAAATAATTTCCTTCACTTCTGCCATTTGAAAGCGCACGTTATTACTGTTGTGAAATACTTTACGCAATGGGAAGGAAATATTGCTTGCATCAAGGCCGGCAGTGGCAACCTGGTAAAGCAGGG
This sequence comes from Ferruginibacter sp., assembly GCA_041745235.1. Classification (GTDB taxonomy): domain Bacteria; phylum Bacteroidota; class Bacteroidia; order Chitinophagales; family Chitinophagaceae; genus Ferruginibacter. The sequence continues at coordinate 7,790 of JBGTJG010000100.1, forward strand.
GCTGAAACTGGTGGTAATTGTACCTGTCAAGTAAAGTAATTTCAAAACCACTTTTATTACTGAGTTTTCTTGCAAGCCTCAGGCCGCCAAAGCCGCCGCCGATGATTAATATTTTCATATTGATTCAGTATTTGGACAAACAGAATATTCTGAAATTATCCGATAATCATCGCCCCTGAGGATTAAGAAACAATTTTTAATTTAATAAAGCATCCGCACTTTCTTTGTGCCCTTTATTTTCCGCAATAATTCAAGTGTATTTTTCGAGAGGTTTCTGTCTACATCTAATACCACGTAACCCGTAGCTTCATTGGTCTTCAGGTACTGACCGAGAATGTTGATCTTGGCCTCACTCAATATTGTATTGATCTTGCTGAGTACACCCGGCACATTATTATGGATATGCAATATCCTGTGTGCACCCTCCTGCGGCGGCAAAGCAAGTCCCGGAATGCTGTGTGAGCCGGTACTTATTCCCTTTTCCAGGTAATTAAATAATTTACTGCTTACATCCAAGCCTATATTATGCTGCGCTTCCTGCGTGCTGCCACCGATATGCGGTGTGAGAATTACATTGGGCAGATCCTGCAGCAGGGAAACGAAAGGATCACCGTTCTTCTCCGGTTCGTCCGGGAACACATCTACTGCCGCGCCGCTTAATTGTTCGCTTAGTATCGCCTTGCGCAATGCCGCGGCATCTACCACTCCCCCACGGGCATAATTGATAAGTACCGCTGATTTCTTGCAATACGCAAGCGTCTGCCTACTGATAATGTTTTTTGTTTCTCCGGTGTCCGGAACATGAAGGGTAATGATATCAGATCTTTGCAAGAGATCTTTTAATGTCTTGCTGTCTGATGCATTGCCCAGAGGCAATTTTGTTTCTGCATCGTAAAATAAAACTTTCATTCCCAATGCTTCCGACAGCACACTTACCTGCGTACCTATATTTCCGTAGCCAATAATGCCAATCGTTTTACCACGAAGTTCATGGCTGCCCGAGGCATCTTTCATCCATCTGCCTTCATGTGCAGCTTTATTTTTATCTGTTATTTTTCTGGTGAGAAATATAGATGCTCCTATCACCAGTTCTGCTACGCTTCTGGTATTGCTGTATGGCGCATTAAAAACAGCCACGCCGTGTTCGGCTGCAGCATCGAGATCTACCTGGTTCACACCTATACAAAAACAACCTATGGCCTGTAACTTAGCAGCAGCCTGCAAGACAGAAGAAGTAACCTGTGTTTTACTCCGGATGCCGAGTATATGCACGGTCTTGATTTCCCGAATAAGATCTGCTTCATTTATGCTCCCTGTCAACCTTTTTACCGAAACATAACCCGCATTTATGAACTGATCTGCTGCGGCATCGCTGATGTTTTCGAGCAAAAGAATCTTAATTTTTTCCTTGGGGTAGCTTGTAGTTTTATTTTCTGCCGGCATAAACCGTTATTTTGCACAAATATATATCCTTAATGAAGAAGCAGGGACACGTTCAGATATGATGATAACTAATTTGAGAACCGTTTTATACTTATGCGCTGTAATTTTATCGGTTACCGCATGTTCACAAAAGAAGAAGGATGCGCTTGCGGTTCAAAAAGCAGAAATAGCGCTCAGGTATGATATTCCCGCACCCAAGGCCATTTCAGAATCTGAAAAGCAAAAGCTTCACGATCAGAGTAAACATTTTTACGACACCGTTCTCGTCCCTTCGGCTTTCAATGGCGGCATAATCGTGGCAAAAGGCGGCAACATTATTTTTGAAAAATATCGCGGCTCAGTTAATCTGGATGGGGCAGATTCAATAAATGCCTTTACGCCGATGCATATCGCCTCCATTACAAAAACCTTTACTTCTATGGCAGTGCTCAAATTGCAGGAAGAAGGAAAACTTAATATTCAGGATACGTTGACTAATTTTTTTCCGTCGTTTAATTATCCTAACGTAACAGTAAAAAATCTGCTGAGCAATCGCAGCGGCCTTCCTAACTATGTTTATTTTATGGAGAAAGCCGGCTGGAATCCGGATTCTCTAATCACTAATAAAAATGTGCTGGATTGGCTTATCAACAAGAAAGGTGAAATAAAAGACATCATCCCTCCCGACCGAAAATTTACTTACTGCAATACCAACTTTGCGTTGTTGGCACTGATCATTGAAAAAGTTTCGTGTATGTCTTACCCGGCATATATGAAGAAATATATTTTTGATCCAATGGGAATGAAAAACACTTTTGTCCATCATCTGGGAAATAGTCTTGTGCGGGCTAAAAGTTTTGATTGGAAAGGCCGTGAAATACCCGACAATTTCCTCGATCATGTATACGGAGATAAGAATATTTACAGCACCCC
>JBGTJG010000101.1:0-3208 GCA_041745235.1 Ferruginibacter sp.
AGCTTAGTTGTTGTTATTGCCTTTGTGCTCGCATAAAGAAGTATTTTATAAAAGGGCTTCGATTTATCAATAGGAGTAAGCTCAATTTCGTTGACCCCTTTTGTAGTTCCGTTAAGCTTGTAAAGAAAATCACGGTCGTAAAAGTTTGTAAACAACTTTTGTGGTGTGATCGTATTTGCAGTGGGATCTATCTTACTGATCGTAACTTCTTTAGAAGGCTTATCATATGTCCACACATTGCTTCCGTCGGAAAAAATTTCCTGCCCGGTTACGCTGATGCGATATTTGCTTCCCTTCATGTAAACTGTACCTGTTTTAGAACCGAGGGTTTTACCTGCAGAATTGTCAATTTTGAGAGCAAACTTTCCCTGTACAGTTTTAAAAGTTTTAAACTTTGCGCTCACGGCATCCAATATCTTTTTTGCCTGCGGATCGCTTGTTCCCATTCCTTTGGGAACCTGGGCATTTACTCCCGAAAAACCAACCGCCATTACCAATAAAATTGTGTATATATTTTTCATTATCAGGGTATTTTTTAAGATGTGCAAAGATATGTATTAGATAACATCATGCCGGGAAGGTTTAATCCTTTTGTGCAAAGGAATGTTAATGTCGGAGTGCAACATGTGCCAACATTCCCGGACAAACTAATTCAAAATCAATATTTTTGTTGCCATGGCCAAAACAAATTCCGAAACGCCGCTGATGGTGCAGCATAATGCCATCAAAGCGAAATATCCTGATGCCATTTTGCTTTTTCGCGTGGGAGATTTTTATGAGACATTCGGACAGGACGCTGTAAAAACATCTCAGGTATTAGGAATTACGCTTACAAAAAGAAATAACGGTAATGCAGCCTCTGCAGAACTCGCCGGGTTTCCTCATCATGCGCTCGATACCTATCTTCATAAACTGGTAAAAGCGGGATACCGCGTTGCCATTTGTGATCAGCTCGAAGACCCTAAAGCAGCCAAAGGAATAATAAAACGCGGCGTTACAGAACTTGTTACTCCCGGAGTAGCTACTAATGATAAATTACTTGAGCATAATACAAATAATTTTCTGGCGGCACTGCACATCACAGAAGAGATAACCGGGATTTCATTTCTGGATATTTCTACGGGTGAATTTTTTATCGCAGAGGGAGACAGGGAGTACACAGATAAATTATTACAGAGCCTGCAACCGGCCGAAGTAATATTTCAGCGCAACAAGCAAAAGCTTTTTAAAGAATATTACGGAACATCATTTTTTATATACACATTAGATGAATGGATTTTTGCAGATGTGTACGGAAATGAAATACTGCTGAAACATTTTGGCACACACAGCCTGAAAGGATTCGGTGCAGACGGGATGACGGCGGGAATCATTGCTGCAGGGGCCATTCTCCATTATTTAAAGGAAACGGAGCACCCTCACCTGCAACACATTACTTCACTCCAAACTATAAATAAAGAAGATCATCTGTGGATGGATCGATTTACGATCCGCAATCTGGAACTGATTGCGCACAATGAAAACAACAGCTTGTTCAAAACGCTGAATAATACGGTATCCCCTATGGGTGCAAGATTGATGAAGCGCTGGATGCTTATGCCTTTAAATGACCTTACCCGTATTAATGAAAGGCTGAATGCTGCAGAACATTTTATAAAGGAAACAGATGTGCGGATGGAGATCACAAAACAGATCAGGCAGGCCGGAGATGTAGAAAGGCTTGCTGCGAAAGTACCACTTAAAAAAATAAATCCGAGGGAAGTGATTCAGGTTGCAAGAGGATTAATTCAAACAGCCGAAATAAAAAAGATCTGTGAAGCATCTTCAAATGAATATTTGAAAAGACTGGGCGATTCGCTTAACAGCTGTCAGTATATTCTGCAAAAAATAGAAAAGGAAATAAATGAGAACCCCCCGGCTGCGGCTAATAAAGGCGGTCTGATTGCAGCCGGTGTGCATGAAGAATTGGATGAGCTGAGGAATATTGCTACAAACGGCAAACATTATTTACTGGAACTTCAAAAAAAGGAAGCAGCTCTTACCGGTATTACTTCACTTAAGATAAGTTTCAACAATGTTTTCGGATACTATCTGGAGGTAACACATTTGCACAAAGAAAAAGTACCGGATACCTGGATACGCAAACAAACACTTGCCAATGCAGAACGTTATATCACACCCGAACTTAAAGTGTACGAAGAAAAGATAATCGGTGCTGAAGACAGGATCTGTGAAATAGAGCAAAGGATCTTTCAGGAGTTACTTAATGAACTGCAGGACTATATTGCACCGATGCAGGTAAACGGACACGTGATGGCGGTGCTGGATTGTCTTTGCTGCTTTGCAAATAATGCTTTACAATACAACTACAAAAAACCGGTGCTGCATGAAGGTTTTGATCTTGACCTTAAAGACAGCAGGCACCCTGTTATAGAAAGGAACCTGGCAGCAGGTGAAGCATACATAAGCAATGATATTTTTTTAGATAATGAAACCAACCAGCTGATCATTCTTACAGGCCCTAATATGAGCGGCAAGAGTGCTATACTACGGCAGACCGCTCTTATAACGCTGATGGCTCATATGGGAAGCTTCGTGCCTGCTTCTTCAGCGAAAATTCCGCTTACCGATAAAATATTTACGAGAGTAGGCGCATCAGATAATATTACCGGCGGGGAAAGCACATTTATGGTGGAAATGAATGAAACCGCCAGCATTTTGAATAACCTTACGAACCGCAGCCTGGTAATATTAGACGAAATAGGACGCGGCACTTCTACGTACGATGGTATTTCGATAGCATGGAGCATAGCAGAATTTATTCATCAGTCTCCGCATTCGCCTAAAACACTATTTGCAACACATTATCATGAACTTAATGAATTGGAAAATAAATTCGGGCGCATTAAGAACTATCACATTACTAATAAAGAAGCCGGGAATAAAATAATATTCCTGCGCAAGCTCGCCCCTGGTGGCAGTACACACAGTTTTGGAATCCACGTAGCCCGCATGGCGGGCATGCCGCAGTCTCTCATAACAAGGGCTAATGAGATACTGTTGCAACTGGAAAGCAAACATGCTGACGATAACGAAAACTCCCGTTCTCCTCACCTCTTGGAAAAGGTAAAAGAACTGAGCCTGCCGAAAATGCAGCTTAGTATTTTTGATGCGCACTCAGCAACTTTTGAGGATATAAGAGCTACAC
>JBGTJG010000102.1:0-1712 GCA_041745235.1 Ferruginibacter sp.
ATAAATCCGTTCGGGTATTCAACATACCGCGGGAGTTAATTCATTAACTATAAATAAAGCAGATCAGAGAACTAATGCTGAACAGTGCAACGCAACTGGAGCAAAATTGAAAGACTGAAGTACGTAAACAAAAAATATAATGGCAAAGTTGAAGACCACGATCCCCGCAGGGAAAAAGAAAAAACTGTTTAATAAACTGAAAGAAGCAAATTCAGATTTTCAAAAGATATATCCGGGTGACAGGCCCGAAAGGCAGGCTGTACATACGGTTTACGGGGGTGCTAATCTTTTTAAATACAATTCTGCAAAAATATTGGGGGAGCGTGCACTGGAAACATTCCGTACTTATGCACCGGACTATTTAACCTTCGGTAATATTTTCGGCCTGCATGGAGAAGGACAGAAAAATAATCCCGCCAACCTCCCGTACGAAGTATACAAAAAAGTGATCAAAAAACTGGAAACAGAAGCCATCGAAGATTTCCGAATAGATTTTGAAGACGGGTACGGCAACCGCAGCAATGAAGAAGAAGATTCAACCGCGACAGATGCTGCAATGGAAGTTGCGAAAGGCATGCAAGAAAATACGCTGCCCCCTTTTATCGGGATACGTATAAAACCTTTCACCGAAGAAATGAAAGAACGGGGATTGCGTACGCTGGATATTTTTGTAACAACACTCGTTAAAGAAACAAAAGGTAAGCTGCCCGATAACTTTATTGTGATGCTGCCGAAGGTGACGATACCTGAACAGGTGAGTACACTTGTAGAAATGTTTGAAATACTGGAAGATGAACTCGATCTCAAAACAGGGATTTTAAAAATGGAAATGATGGTGGAGACCACGCAATCCATAATGGCGGCTGACGGCACCAATCCATTAATGCAATTAATGAAGGCAAGTAAGGGGCGTTGTATTGGGATGCATTTTGGCACGTACGACTACACAGCATCGTGCAGCATCACGGCAAAATACCAGGAAATGGATCATCCGGTTTGTGATTTTGCTCACCACATGACCAAGGTTGCGCTTGCACATACGGGCACATGGCTTTCGGATGGCGCAACCAATACAATGCCGATAGGCCCGCACCGGGGCGATAATATGACTACGGAACAATTGCAGGAGAACAGGGATACCGTGCACCGTGCATGGAAAAAAGGCTATGATCATATCCGCCATTCCTTGTGGAATGGTTTTTACCAGGGATGGGATCTGAATCCGGCACAATTCCCGATGCGTTACACAGCGGTGTTTGCGTTTTTCCTGGAAAGCTATGATGATGCGGTGGCACGCCTTAAAACCTTTGTAGATAAAGCGGCACGAGCTACATTGATCGGTGATGTGTTTGATGATGCTGCAACCGGACAGGGTTTATTAAATTATTTCTTGCGTGCGCTGAACAGCGGAGCTATTACAGAAGAAGAGGTATTGGCAACAGGACTTACTTTGGAAGAAATAAGGAGCCGTTCATTTAAGAAAATTTTGGAGAACAGGGTCGTGAAACCTATGATGTAAATATGTGCCACTAATTACACTAATGAACACGAATAAATACAACATTCGTTTTAATGTATGGATCATTGAAAAAAACATCATGAATAAAGTACTAAAAAAGTAGCTGCCATAGATAAACATATGAACACAGATTTTATTGCATTCATTCGTGTTCATTCGTGTTATTCGTGGCTATAAATAATATCCAGTGATC
>JBGTJG010000103.1:0-5702 GCA_041745235.1 Ferruginibacter sp.
AAACCTATCAGGCTATCGTAAGAAGATATCCGAGGCACCGTACACCACTGTATCATTTCCTCTGTAAATATTTCTCCTTTAGTGTAAGGGCTGTTATTGTACTCAGACTGAAAGCTGAGTGATCCCATAGATTCTGCCTGACTCAAATAAAATTCTCTCGTATTCTTAGCAGGCCATGTAGGGTTAAAATCTTTATCGGTGGCGTTCTGCTGGTTGAATACATACCCTTTCCGTGTATCCCTTATTTCCGTTAGAATTGTATGGGGTGCAAACACATTATTCACCTGTATAAAGCGGCTTCCTCGTTCATCCAATGTGCCCAGGAGATCTTCGCAGATCCAATTTGCATTTTCCTTTACCCGTTTAGGATTTTTGCAGACTTCTTTTGTGTCCAAATCATCAGCGATAATATAGTCAGGGCGGTACTGCCGGTGTCTTATTCCCCGGGGACTTTGTCCCATACCCAGCGAGAAAAATGCACAATCATTCTTTGTTACAAAATTGCCCTGTTCCCAGCTGCCTACTGTGCGCTGCGCCCCGAAGTAATGGATAAGGTTTTGGTTACCTTCAAATTCTGCCTGCACATCACTCAATAATATTTCTGCCTTGCTCTGATTTTCACCCACAAGTAACATCACTTTAAGATCATCATTTATCCAAAGCCATAGCGGAATGAGTATATCCAGATGCGTACTTTTTGCAAGGCCACGGCCCCAGCCCAGCAGAAACTTACAACGCTTATTCTTTCTGATCTCTTTTGCAATCCATAAATGAAAAGGCGCACAGGCGGCAGTTGCATAGTGAGGGAAAAACGTAGATACAAAATGCCCGTAATCATTCTTCACCCTATTTATTACAGCATTCATTTCCTCCTTTGTTTCTAAAGGATTAATAGCAGTACTGTCGTATATGCGCTGCACAAGCCGTTTGTAATTCTCTTGTGCTAACTGGTCTTTTTTATTGAAACTCATCTGCTGTTTTTAGATTCGATAAACTGCATGGAAAGCTGGGCAAACAGAGTTGTATGCTTTGGTTCGTTACGCAAAAGAAAATCTATGAATTCGCTGAAAACATCGGTGTATACTGCCAGAGGGCTGTCGCTTAAGCGATCAATCTCTTTTCCTAAAATACTTTTGGCATCGTACAGTTCTTTGGTGGGCACATTGCCGTTATCTTTTATACGCAGGTTTACAGCAGCGAGTTGGGCATAGCTATCTGCAAGCAGTTGTTTTTTCGTAACGCTTTGCAAATTTTTTAAACCTTCCCACTCACCTTCATCAATCCACTTCCCTAAAGTTTTTTCTGTAACCACTACAGCAGCTGCAATACTTTTCTGTGTTTGGTTTCCGAGTACATACAGTTCCTGTGCAAGTTTCTTTTTGGTATCGTTCTGCCCCATTCCGTAGAGTTTGTTATACAAACAAAACTGCTGGCTTTTGTGCCAAGCGGCAAGCTTTAGAAATAAGGTATGGCAGGGTTGCAATACGGTATTGCAACTATTTGTAAGGGGCTAATGCAAACTGTTGTTTTGTGGCATTATAAAATGTTTCGCCATGAGAAAGTAAAACACATTACACGCCAAAAATTTTAACCATGAAAAAAAATTAAGCACGCTCAATGCCAAAGCCAACACCCTTTGTACTTAACGACGAAACTCAGGAAAACTCCTACGGTTTTATTATACCCAACGATGGTATTGCATTAGATCAGTTTGAAAGCAATCCTGTAATGCTTAATAGTCACAACAATGATACTGATAACGTTATAGGAAAGTGGAACAATGTCAGAGTTACCGCCAGCCAGTTATTGGCTGATCCCGAATTTGACTCTGAAGACCCTGATGCTGCTAAAGTAGCCGGGAAAGTAGAACGTGGTTTTCTGAAGGGCGCAAGTATGGGTGTTGGCTTTTTCATTGACGACCTTATTTATGTCGCAGGCAAATTGATCCTGTCAAAATGTGTATTAAAAGAAGCAAGCATAGTGGCGGTTCCCAGCAACGCTAAAGCCCTTCGCCTGTATGATCTCGCTACCGGAAAGCTATTCACAAAAGAAACATTGGAACTCCAGCTTTCTGCTCTCACACAAAATCAACAAATAGAAAATAAAAAAGCAAGTATGAAACAAATAATGTTATCAGCTGCCGCAATGGTGGCATTGTGCTTAACAGCACAGCCGGAAACTTCAGAAGTTCTGGACGCTTCTATCCTTAAGCTGAAAGGTGAACTGGAAACCGAAAAAGCAAAAGGGATTGCAGCCGCCGGCAAAGTTACAGAGCTGGAAAAAAAGCTTTCTGATCATGTAGAAATGCAGAACAAGGCCGTTCTGGATTCTGCGATAACTGATGGCAAGATCACCACGGAAGAGCGTGCAACATTTGCCGCATTGCCCTTTGATACCCTTGTTGTAACGCTGGCTAAAATTCCGGCAAAGCAAGTCCTGGGCGATAAGGTTATTCCGCTTGCTGCAAACGGCGCAAAAGAGCCTGCAACTTTTGAAGAGTTGATGAAGCTGAGCGATACAGACAAAACCCTTTTCAAAGTGGCTTCGCCTGAAAAATACAAAGCATTGCTGAACGCTTAATCAGCACAATCAATACCCGGATTTAAACATCATTTAAAAATAAAAACAACTTATTATTATGGCAGCAAATTATCCTGAAATATGGTTAGCCGCAGTTATCAGAGCCTTTACAAGCGTTATCAATGCGCCGTGGCTCGATGGCATTTCTGAAATAGCAGCAGAGGTTTCTACAATAAACGGCGGTGCCGCTACAGAAAAAAATATCATACACGTACCGGTGAGCACCTTTTCACCTGATGTGTTGATCAACAATACCACTTACCCTATTGATGCACAGGCTTACGGTGATGATACCATTACCCTTACGCTGGATAAATACCAGACAAAGAAAACAACCCTCAATGATGATGAGGTTTTAGGTGCTTCTTATGACAAGATAACTGAAGCAACTAAAGGCCATGTGCGCTCTATCACGGGCAAAAAGTATGAAAAAGCTTTGCATGCTATCGCTCCTGCCGGTAACAGTGCTGCTACACCCGTCATGGCTACTACAGGTGCAGATGACGGTACAGGCCGTAAGCGTATGACCTATGCTGATCTTGTGGCCTATAAAGCAAAAGTGGATGCAACGGATTGTGATCCTGAAGGGCGCAGGCTGGTATTGTGTGCTGATCACTGGAATGATCTGTTACTGGATCGTGCCAACTTCGGTGATAAGTTTATCAACTACGAAACGGGCAAGGTGCTTAACGTATTGAACTTTGAAATATTCCCGTACATCAAATGTCCAATCTTTAAAACAGATGCCACTAAGCTTGCCTTTGGTGCGGTAGTACCGGCAGGTGCGAAACAGGCTTCTGTGTTTTTCCAAAAAGACAACATCGGTAAAAAGACCGGTATCACTAAACAATATTTCCTTAAAGCAGAGAACAACCCCGGCAGCCAGAGTAACGAACTGAACTACCGCCACTACTTTGTAGCAATGCCGTACCTGAACACGTACATCGGTGCTATCGTAAGCGGTGCTGTATAAGCCACTATAAACCCAACTCAGAGCATAGAATACGCAGCAGCAGGGCTAATGTTAGACTTATTAGCCCTGCTTTTTAAAGCATTACAATGAAAGAATTTTTTAAAATATTTGAGTGGAACACGGCAACGGATTTTCTTAACAGCCTTATCCCCTCCATTAAACTGCAGGTGACGGTACCGCTTCTTTCCCTCGGAAGCGTTATGGGTTTAATAAGTGCCATAATGGGTGTGCAGGCAGATACTGTATTTGCCATCTGTGTGGCCCTGTTTGCAGAACTAATCAGCGGCATTTATGCCAGTGTAAAAAGAGGTGATCGCATCAGGAGCGGAAAGTTTGGCCGCTTCGTTGTGAAAGCCTGTGTGTGGCTCATGTGCGTGTATATCGTAAACGCATTCTGTAAAGAATTTGCAGCAAATAAGTCGGAGGTTATGGATGTACTTATGAAGTGGGTACGCTCCGCATTTTTAATGACATGCTTTCTCGAATACATGATCTCTATAAACGAGAACATGGAAAGCATCACAGGACGTAAGAGCATTTTTATTCGCCTTCTCAAAGAAAAAATAAACTTTTTTATAACCGGCAAAGACACGAAAGACAAAGACAGTGATGCCGACAAAACAACATTATGAAATTCCTTTTTTTACTCATTTCGGTATTCCTTTTTAGCTGCCATTCTGCAAAGAAGTTTACTTCAGCGCCATCGGTTGAACACAGTTCAACAACAACCCTCACTAAGCACGACAGTACTGTGGGTATTAAGGCAGACACCGCCAGTCTGGTAGCTAAACTGGTTGCCGATTCAAACGGTCAGATTTCTATATCAGATTACATTACTGATCAGGAAGAGATTGTTTATTCTGCTGATGATTATTTCTATAACCCTGCACAAAAAACCGCTAAGACGGGCAGAGCCTTGCCGCCTAAGATCAGTATTGATAAGAATAATAAACTGTCCGTGGATTGCTTTTGCGATACGGCAGCCATAGCCCTCAGCTGGACATCTACACATAAGGCTGATGTAACCGTTAAAACCCCGCCACCTGTGCTCGTAGAAAAGTCCTTTACGCTGTGGCAGGCATTCAGGTTATGGATGGGTAATTTCTTTCTGATCATTCTGTGCCTGCTAACGCTTATCAAAATTTACAGCATTTTTTATAACAAAAATAAACTCCAATGACTCCAAAAAAGTACTTAGCCGAAAACCCCAAATGTGATGTGATACACAGCACAAGTGACGGCAACCTGTTCTATGCAAAAAGTGATGCGACCAACCATGCCAAATCACTGGAAGATAAAACCGTAACCACTACACGGCAAACAAACGATGCGGAAGGTGGGAGTTCTGAAGGTAGTGCTGAAAAAGTTGCACCGGTTATTCCTTACGCAAAAAGAACAAACGATTGGCTGAAGGAAGCATTATCTGAACAGGGTATTGCATTCGATGATGCCGGAAAAAAAGCGGATTTCATTGCGCTCCTGGAGGAAGCTGATAAAGCTGCCGCTGAAAAAGAAAAGAAGGATGAGCCGGCGGCTTAATTCGGATTGAGTTTTTTAAAAATGTAAACAATAAATTATGAACGGAATCCTTTTTAGCCGGCAGAACGGTGGCCTTAACAGGCAGCTTGCCGGTACTGATCATATCTCCCTGCTGTTATTTAACGGTGTAGGTGCTTCTACCGGGGAAACTGATCTGGATTGTACCAGCTTGGAAGAGGCGATTGATCAGGGGCTGGATGCCGCTGATGAGATCATACACTATCATGTGTCAGAGTTTTTCAGGATGGCTAACGGTGCAAGACTGATCACAGCTGCTGTAGAAGTAGCAAGCACTACGTATGATGAGATCAAACAGATTCAAACCAACAAACAGGGCGTAATAAAGCAGGTAGGTATCTGGGACGGTACCCAGAAACATACGCTCGGTTTGGTTACAGCATTGAACGATGTATGTAAGGATTTGGCTGTGCTTAATATGCCGCTGAGTGCTGTTCTTTCACCAAAAATACTGGTGGGTGATTATGCCACTTTGCTAAATGTGAATACGCTCGATAGCGAATTTGTAAGCATCGTAATAGGGCAGGATAACAGCGGTTACGGTGCGTTAAGTACCGGCAACATTCAAACAGGGATAATAGGCGCTACGCTC
>JBGTJG010000104.1:0-4629 GCA_041745235.1 Ferruginibacter sp.
TAAAAAAATGTCAGGGCATTTGTCCTGACATTCTTTTTATAACATCTTATTTATAATGCGGTGTATGTTCATCAAAAAAGGATTTCACCGTTGTATTCCAGTTTTTTAGAAGCTCATTGCGCTGTTCGTTTAGTGTCTTCATCAATGAATTATAATTATCAGCAGCTTTGTTTATATCATTTACCGCCTTGTTGTAAGCAGCCACATCTTCTTTTGTACGATCGCCTTTATTATCCATCTGCTTTTTGATTTCTTCAAATTTAGTTTTAGCCAGGTTATAATCATTTACAGAAATTATCTTTTCGGCTTCCCTGGAGTAAAAGTTAAGCATTGCAGATGCCGCACTGCTCATGCTATTGTCCCCGCGAAAGCTTTTAACGGTTTTCAGTTTCGCAAGGCCTTCCTGCGCATACTTCAGCATTGAAGTCCTGCTCTGTTCTATTGCCGTAACATTACCTTTCTCTATAGCTGTAAGCATATTCTTCTCCTGTATCGTAGGTTTGAAAAAAATCAAATACACTTCCCGATAATGCTTATTAAGGCCGTTGACCTCCTTCATCATATCGCCTGTTTTGCTTTGGCCCTCTACAAGCGTGATATTATTTTTTGCTGCAAACGATTTCTCTGCCAGGGTAATCCGTGCATTGGCATCACCCAGTTTATTTTCTATCGCTTCCTGTAATAAAATATAAGCTTCCATTTCATCATAGCTTCTTTCAGCTATTTCCTCCATATTTACCACTTTGGCATAATCATCATTCATGATGTTGTAATAAAACTTCATGAAATTTACAACCGAATCCCGGTAAGCCTTATCACCTTTCCATGAGCCCATGCCGCTGATGTTCATCCGCGATTCATCAATCTCGTTAAGCAACTTACCCCGCAACGCCTCTACTTTTTTCTCACGTTTACCGTGCGCTGATGCACTCGTATAACTTAAATAACGTTTTGTGATATTCTCCTGCTGTTGCTGCAGGTAACTCATATAATCTGTAGGCTTAGAAAATTCCTGAGCCCCGGCTAAGTGCGGCGCGGAAAAACAAAATGCAATAAATAACAAAAGGGAAATTTGCTTCATAAGGTGGGGATTTGGTGCGGCAAAAATATAAAAAATAATCTATTTAATAAGGTCTTCCAGAATTTTACACGCTTCATTTATATCACTGTCCTGCGAAAGGGCCTGAAGGTATGATCCGTTCGCCTCTTTGTATCCTTCAGAAGCAAAAGAGAGCTTTTCCCTGTCGTAGCTGTTGTTATTTGATTTAAGGGCGTAAATAAATTTTTCTCCGTCTTTTTTATCATCCTGTAACATACCCGAATACAATTTTTTATGAAATGCCTCAAACCCTTTTAAATCTAAAGGAACTTCCATGCCCATTTCTGCTGCAGAAGCCTTTATTAACACCTGCGAAAGGCCCTTATAAAATGCATCATTATTTACACGAATCGCACTTTTTTGGCGTAAAGATTCTATGGGCAAGGGCTCTAACGGAGTGTAAAAAGCCTGCCGCACATTATCCGGCCTGAGTGCACTTAAATTATTTTTTTCCCGGTGACTGCTGATTGAATATATATCGGGCAATGGAATATCAGGTTCTACCCCTTTCCACTGCACTGTGGAGCCGGTAATGCGATAAAATTTACTCTCCGTCACTTTTACAAAATCCTTATAGTCTTTTACCGACGATTTCTTCATGGTATCTAATGGCAACACCTCCTGTGCTGTACCTTTTCCATATGTAGTACCGCCTGCGATTACAGCCCTGTTATAATCCTGCATAGCGGCTGCAAAAAACTCACTTGCACTTGCACTTCTTCCGTTTATCAAAATTATCATTGGGCCGTCATAGATTGTTCCCCTGTTAGGATCTTTAAGAATGGTTAACGCACCTGTTTTATCTTTCACAGATGCTACCGGCCCCGCCTCGATAAATATACCGGCTAATTGAATTGCCTCCCACATGCTGCCTCCTCCGTTATCCCTCAGGTCCAGCACAAGGCCGGATATATTATCTTTCTTAAGCTTAATGATCTCCTTGCTTACATCATTTGCACAGCCATTATAATTAAGGTTAAGATTGTCAGTTTCATTACTGTAAAAACCGGGTAATTCTATATATCCGATCTTCTTTTTACCGGTAAGAACATAGCTTCTCACTATGCTTTCTTCATCCTCGGTTGTTTCCTGTATGAGCTTTACACTCTTAATTTCTCCTGCGATCGTTTTTACTGTAAGCGTAAAATCAACACTTTTTATCAGTAACTGTTCTAATGCATTGGAACTAAGATCTGAAATGTCATATTCTCTGTTACCTGTTTTTATTTTAACCAGGATATCACCCTTATGAAGGCGCCCGCTTTTCCATGCACTGCTGCCCGGCTCTATAAATTCAATCAGCCGATCACCTTTTTCATTTTCAACCAGGCTGATCCCGGCGGTAAATTCCTTGGCGCTTACCAGGGCTTGAAACTCCTGCCTTTCACGAAAATTCATGTAATTGCTATGTGGGTCATAACAGGCTGTGATAGTACTCAGAAAGCGGTCATGCATTTCCTCTATGTAATCTGCAGGATTCATCAGTAAAACGGAAAAATAATTTGCGTTACGTTTTTTTAACCGCTCTCTTTCTTCTGCTTCCGCTTTCGCAAATTCGGCATTTGATATGCCTGTAAGGTTTTTACCTTCTGTTTCAAGCTCGTCAGTAATATCATCAAGTATCTGATATTTTAAGTACTGCTTTCTTCGAAGATGCAGCTCTTTTACATCTGCAACCAAAGATGTTACCGGGCGCCGGATAAGATCGGGCTTTGTAAAATCCAATGGCTTGCTGAGTAAGAGTTTATTGATGCTGTCCGCCTGATGCATCCGCAAGCGGTAGAGTTTTACAGAGGCTGTAAAAAAATCGTCGGAATTTATATCTGATGCCCTTTTTTTATACTTCTCTAAGTCAAAAATATCTTTTGCTGTAAAAACGACTTTATCTTCATCCAGTTCCGCTATCCATTTGTCAAACAATTTTACCGAATTACTGTCATTCCACGCCAGGGGACTGTAGTGGTTTTTAGCCATGAATCTTTTAAGCAGGAAAACTTTATCCTTAAAGGCTTCTGAAGGTTTCTGGCAGAAAGATTTATAGGATATAATTGATAAAAAAAGACACGTAAAAAATATTTTCATGAGCGGATAATAAGGGTATGTGTTCGAATTGAGGAAACGCTGTTTATTTCAACTTCATTTCCTTTTCAATAGCTGCGATCTTTTCATCTGCTCTTTTCTCTGTTTCATAAAATTTTGCGGCGCTCAGCAATGGCTCATTCACACTGAAATAAAATTTTATTTTTGGTTCTGTTCCGCTTGGCCGGGCAGAAATTTTGGTTCCATCTGCAAGTTGAAATTGCAGAACATTACTCTTCGGCATATCAATGGACCACTCCTCTCCTGTGCGCAGATTTTTCCCTTTTTGTAACTCATAGTCAAGTAGTTTCTCAACTGCCGCACCGGCAATGGTCTGAGGCGGATCTTTCCTGTACGCTGCCATCATCGCAGCAATTTCAGCTGCACCGTTCATGCCTTTTTTCGTAATGCTGATGAGTGACTCTTTGTAAAAGCCATATTCCACATACAGATCAATAAGCTTATCAAATAATGACCTCCCTTTATTCTTTTCAAAAGCGGCCATTTCACAGATCATTGCCACAGCGCTTACGGCATCCTTATCCCGTATTTTGTCCCCTATCATAAGGCCAAAGCTTTCCTCACCGCCTACTGTGTAGTGTTCTTTCCCTTCTTTCTCTTTGATGAGAGAAGATATCCATTTAAATCCGGTAAGTACATTGTAACATGCCACGCCGTTCCTGTCGGCTATCTTATCTATCATATCGGTTGTAACAATGGTTTTGATCACCATGTCATTCGGCTGCGCAAGCCCTTTGGCTTTGCGTGCCTCTATAATATAACTGAATACGAGCATCGCAGTTTGATTCCCGTTCATCAGTATCCATTCTCCATTATCGTTTTTTACGCCAATACCTACTCTGTCTGCATCAGGATCTGTACCCAATAATATATCGGCGTCCAATTCTTTGGCTTGCTTCAGCCCCATGCTCATTGTTTCTGTTTCTTCCGGGTTTGGATATTGCACAGTAGGAAAATTCCCATCAGGTGTGCTTTGTTCTTTTACAATATGAACATTGGTAAATCCGAATTTTTTCAATGCATCCGGTACGAGCATTATTCCCGTTCCATGGATCGGCGTATAAACTATTTTCAGATCATGTTGCTTTTCACATATCTCCGGGTAGATACTCAGGCCCTTTACCATTTCTAAATAAAGCTCATCAGTTTCTTTTCCGATTGTAATAATGCGTTGTTCGCCGCCCGACCATTTAACGTCATCCGCTGACGCAATTTTTTCCACCTCTTTGATTACATTTTTGTCGTGAGGGGGAACCATCTGTGCACCGTCGTCCCAATAGGCTTTATATCCGTTGTATTCTTTAGGATTGTGACTCGCAGTGCATACTACCCCTCCTTTGCAGCCATAATGCCTTATGGCAAAGCTAAGCTCCGGTGTGGGGCGCAGGCTTTCGAACAGGTAAACTTTTATACCATTCGCAGCAAAGACA
>JBGTJG010000105.1:0-7433 GCA_041745235.1 Ferruginibacter sp.
GCGCAGGTAAAAATCAGATACAACCCGCTTGTGCTTAATAATCTTGGTGAAAGACTGGACGGCACAGACCCGGAGCCGGTAAAAAATGGCTTTAAAACCTATTTGCAAAACTTGGATTTTAATGGCTTGTTTTCTATTCAAAAGCTGGAGGCGGAACTGCTGAAAGTTGATGGCGTGGAAGACTTGCAACTTGAGAGCATCCAGAAGCAATACGGGGTATTGCCTTTTACTTCTTTCAGCATCGGCTTTGTACCTGACAGCGGGTATGCAATAATAGAAGATGCTGATTTACAAATAACCTACGAGGCACACAATGGATAAAAGGTACGACATAGATTTTGACAAAGTAGGGAGTAATAATACACCCCACAAGCTAAAGGCGGTGCATGATCACCTCGCATGGCTTAAGGTTTTTTATAAGCCTTTGGTAGTATTCTATTTGGGGTTCTTACGATTCTGCAACAATACAGTTTATGACCTGCTTATCACCGGGCAAGTGTGCAGCTTAGAACGCATGCTGAATAACAGGTACGATTTTACAGCGAGGAGAATTTACATAGATGACGGATCAGTAAAACCTACAAAATACATTTTTCAATCTGCTGAGGTAAAACCGATCTATATCAGGAGGCGTTCTGAAAATATGCCGGTGTACATCTATACAGCCGGCGAGAACGGCCTTACCGCTGACAACTTCATTGTGTATGTTCCGCTGGATATCGCACTCAATTTGGCAGAAATAATAACGCTTATCAGAACAAAAAGACTGGTAGGAAAACGGTTTAAAATTCAAAGATTTTAATTATGGATACAGTAGATTTTTCACAGAATGGCGGCTTGCCTTTAGAGCAGGATACGCTGGACTTTTTACAGCTGGCATATAAAGGGCCATTGGAAGGGATTGCAAAGCTTTGCGGGGATAAAACCATTCTCTCCGGAGTGGTACAGACAGGCAGTAATATCAGCGCAGGGTGGATATCCTATGAAGATGAGCTTATCTTATTTCAGGGCTGTACGCATGCTGCACAGGTGGCAATTGTTGAAACGCCGATCTCCGTCACATTTGAAGATGGCACTTTAAAGGAGACCTATTTTCTAAAGGTGGCCGTGTGTGCAGCAGTAGGGGAATTTCTTTTCAGCGATTTGGTTCCGCTGCTCTCTTTACAAAACATCTGGAGGCCCGGAAATATTAAAGAGCATTACTGCGACAATGCTTACATCGCTGCAAATTTTGTTGCGGGTGTTGGAATCAATGAAGAGAAAGGCTGGGCAATATTAAGTGTGGCTTTTCCTGCTACTGCCGGTAGAACATTTGTGAACTATAACCCTGCCGATCCGCTTTTTGATACACTCGGAGATTTTGGCGGTGCCAAAACGCATACACTTACTCAGGCAGAGCTTCCCAATGTGAGTTTAAAAATGTTTGGCTCTGATGTAAACGCTGCCAACGGGGACTTACCTACACCCGTCAGCGGTGTAGCGAGAGCGGGACAAAACGGCGGTGATTATGCTTATGAAATGCGCCGGGGCGGCGGTGATGGTAGCGGTGCAACACTCGGTAATACAAGCCGGATGGGTAACGGTGAGGCACACAGCATAATGAACCCATATTTTGTAATTCTTAAACTGGTGAAAATATGAGTTTTAAAGACGATGCTAAACAATGGTTTCAAACAGGTGACTATCCAACTCAGCAGCAGATATATACCAAGTTCGATAATCTAAGATGGAAGGATGAGCCGCTTTCTATTGAAGACATCACAGGCCTTGCAGGCATATTGAATGGGCTTTTATATCCGCTTCAAATCTTCATTAAGGATACAGCAGCAAACATTCCTTTTGAGTTCACTATACCTGCCGATTTTCAGCTGGAGCAAATCATAATTGCACCTTCTGTAGACTGTATTTGTTCCCTAAAGGATCAGGGCGAATTTATAAATGAAAATGATGAGATCACAGCGGCAAAGGGCAAGGCGTGGAGGGTTGACGACTATGCAATCAATGATAAGACATTGACGATTACCGATGTGCCGATCAACAGTAAACTAATTTTTGTAAAACGAAAACTTACACTCTAATGAACAAAATCTTAATGGCTTTATTAGCCTTATTTATGATGAATAAGGCACATGCTCAAACCTACATCGGCGAAGCCGCAAAATTGCGGAATAACATAACCTTGCGAGGGGTAAAGGTTACGGATTTTCAGAAGGATAGCGCATTCAGTCTGGATACTAAAATACCTACGAGTAAAGCGGTAAAAGATTATGTGGCCGCTCACGCAGGCGCAAAATTAGATACTACAGCGGGTTATATCAATGCAATAAGAATTACAACGCCGAATGTTCTTTATACAACACCGATAGATTTTTCGGTAACAAATCATTGGGCCTCGGCAGCAATGACTTTAAATACGCAGACAGCAAATACTGTGTTTGCCGGAGCAATCTCGGGCGGTGCGGCGCAACCAACATTCAGGGCATTGGTAGCGGCAGACTTGCCTACTATTCCTGAAACGAAGGGCGGTACAAACCTCACAACTTACTCCACGGGAGATATTATTTTTGGAAGCGGCCCAAATACTCTCTCAAGGTTGCCGATAGGTACACCAAAGCAAACACTTCATGTTGTAAGCGGCGTACCTGCATGGAGAGATACTGTTACTGTGCCTCTTGCAAAGGGAACGTACTCTCAAAGGCCGGCATCACCTGATACGGGACAAATATTCTGGCAAACAAATGGACTGGAGGGAAGGTATGAATATGATGGCCTTGCATGGGGCTTTGTAGGTAAGCCTCAGCAGTACATTGTCAACGATCAATTTGCTTTTAATATAGGTAACAACTCGCCTCAGCACTTGGTTGTTAAAGTGGGTACAGGTTCAGCAGCAGCCTCAAATTATACAGACGTATTAAATAAGAGCCACGCAGGCGTTTGGAAAATGCAAACCGGGACAACATCTACAGGGTTGGCAGCTATAAACGCAAATAATAGTAATTATGGCACGTTGGACAGTATGATAATATACAATGAAGAAATGATCAGATTACCAACATTATCAACAGGTACAGACAGGTATGTTTTTCAGGTTGGTTTCAATTCTTCCTATTCTCCGCCGCCAAACATAAATTCTGCTTATTCAGCCGTCTTTCAATATTGTGATAGTTTGAGTAGCGGCAATTGGAGCACTATGACAAGTAACAGCAACGGTACCATCTCTACGTTAAAAGATACGGGTATTCCTGTAACAACAGAATGGGTTAAGCTCGGAGTAAAAAGCATACAGTATGGTACAAAAAAAATAGAGTTTTATATAAATGATATTTTAGTCCAGACACACACAAGCGGGACAGACATTGGGCCATTCACAGGCTCACAGGAGAACTATTCTGCTTCATCAATCATAAAGACAGCAGGCACAGCAGACAGAATTTACCTAATTGATTACTCATTGACCTATAAAATTAAATAATGAAAAACTTACTTTATTTACTTCTGATTTGCAGCTCATTTTGCTACGGGCAAAATAAAATGTTTGTTGTAAGCGGCAACAAAATAGCGGTGCAGTTTGATACCACTACAAAGACTTTTACACCACAGAGCACCGGGAATTTTAATAAATACACTGTGCAGGTTACTTCCTCATCAGCGGGATTAATGGACTGCTACGACGGAAATGTTTTTGTATTCAGCGATACACTTGTTTCCGGCGATGTAGCTCAAATAGGGACATCAGGAGTTTACAGGATAACTCTTCACAATGCCCTAGTAAATACCACAAAAAGAAACATTGTAATGGGGGGCGTTGTATATGTATATGATAATGCAACGCAGGAATTAAACATCCCGATCAACTTTTACCCAATGACAATTACGAGCAGGGCAACGGGGAAAGTAAGTGCTACTATTTACCAGAATGGAATTGTGTATTTAGATGTGATCCCTGCGGGAGTTACTACGTTCGGCAGCGGGATAAGTAAGGTAGTTATTCCGTGACGGGGTAAATAAATTATTCGAAAGTCCGCAATCCTATTTGCGGACTTCTTCTATATTTTTTTAGTGGAGTAAGCAATCACTTAAAAAAATATACATGAAAGAAGCTTTATTGAAAACGCCGATCAGTTACTACGGTGGCAAACAAAAGTTAGTAACAACAATCCTTCCTATGATTCCTGAGCATACATTGTATGCTGAGCCGTTTGTTGGCGGCGGTGCGGTATTCTTTTCTAAACCGCAATCGAATATCGAGGTGATCAATGATACCAACAAAGAACTCATTAATTTTTACTGCATCCTTCAGAACAAATTTACCGAGCTGGAGAAAATGGTAAGCGTTACGCTTCACAGCCGCACCCTGCATAAAGATGCTAAGGTTGTATATGATCACCCGCACCTGTTTGATGAAGTTAAAAGAGCATGGGCGATATGGGTGCTGAGTACCCAAAGCTTCAGTGCCATGCTGGATGGCTCATTCGGTTATGATAAAGGTAAAAATACCACTACAAAGAAAATAAGCAACAAACGGAGCCAGTTTACCGAAGTGTATGCACAGAGGCTGCAAAACGTACAGGTGGAGCGCACAGATGCCTTGTACATCATTAAGAGCAGGGATACAGCTGCATCTTTCTTTTATTGCGACCCGCCGTATTTTAACAGCGACATGGGGCATTATGATGGGTACAGCGAACAAGATTATGAAAACCTGCTTATCCTGCTTTCTAAGATCAAAGGGAAGTTCCTGTTATCCTCGTATCCATCACCGATATTAGAACGCTACGTAAAGGCACAGGGCTGGCATTTTAAGTGTTTTGAGAGCGGAGTGAGTGTAAACCCTATGGCAAGTTATAAAAAGCGGAAATGGGAGATGCTGACGGCTAATTATGTAATTTAAAAAGAACCGGGGCTGTTATTGGAGTGACAAACAACAATGACACGAGAAGCCGAAGCTTGCCCCGGCCTTTTTATCCTTAGTGGAATAAGCCAGAGTTGCTCGGTCATTGTTGTTTGTCAATGCAAATATAATTACTTTACACGGTGCAGTTTTATATACCCATAGTACATGATAAGAAGCGATACAGGCTCTTTGTTGAACAAGTATACTTCAGTTCAAAGACTGAGCGATTTGCTGTGCATGGTAAGCAAGGGCAATTGATCTTTGAAAGTAACAGGCCGCTATTCAGGAATAAGAGGCTAATGCATCGTGTCCCTGATTGGAAGTTGGTTGAGGGGCAACTGTTGAATGCAAGTCTGAGAGAAGTAATTATCGAAGCTATAATGAAGCATCTGGAGGGAGTTAAAAAGCCTGTTAAGTGATGATTAAACAGGCTTTAAAATCGGAATGAAGTAAAGGGCTAAATTTGTACGATTCGATTTAAAAAAGTGAACGATTCGTTTTGCCGATTATATTAGGAGATGTCATTTTTTTCCAACCAAAATAAATTCCGAATACGATCAGTATCAAGGGCCACACGGAGATCAGGCCAACAAGTAATTCTGATATCCATCCTGCCCCTGTTGAGAAGGCATGACTTACCCTTGTGAAAAATCCGGGTGTTTCATCAACCGGCTTAAAGCCGGCAAGAGGTTGAAAGAAAGTAAGGTTTATGGTGCTGTATGCTGATTGCTGCGAAAGCAGGTTGACACGTCCGGTAGCAGATTCTATTTCTTCCTGGATATTATTTATTTCGTTTTGTACCTGTAATACATCCGCCATATTTTTTGACTGTTGTAGGAATTCCAGGTATTTCAAACGCATTTGTTTTTTAGCCTCAAGCCGGGCACGGGTATCTGTTATCTGTGCAGTTACATCCTCCGTCTGTATTTTTCTCTCCTGGATTTTTACATCTTTTCCGTGCAATTGATTAAGCAAAGATTCAAATTGCAGAACAGGCACTTTTACCGACATAACGGTTTCAGACTTTTGCTGTGAGAGATTCTGATCTTCCTGTGCGATGTAGCCACCGTATTGCGTCACAGCTTGATGAACCTGCTCTGTGTATTTTTTAAAATCAGGCACCTCCGCTGTTATGAATGCCGTTTTAATGATCTTCTTTTCCCAATCCTGCCTTATTACTTTTTTTAAGGGCAGGGGTGTAAGGCCGGAGTCCGCAACAGGTTGAGCTACATTGATCGGAATTTGCTCCTGGGAGCTGCTTGGGGCAGATTGTGAAGACTCCTGTTTGCTTTCTGCCAATTGGATATCGGAAGAAGAGGTCTCTGATTGTTTAAGCTCCTGATTGCAGGAAAATAAAATAGTGCAGATTATTAATGCAAGAAAGGAAAAATACTTTTTCATGTCAATGAGGTTTAAGATAACAGATGCTCATTGATACCAATTCCACAAAATAGGTAACCTCACTTCTTTGTTAAAGGATTAATATTTTTCACCCGCGAGTTCCATGATAATTTTCCATTCCTTTTCACGCACAGGCTGCACAGATAACCTTGAAAGTTTAATCAAAGCCATTTCCGACAGTCTTTTATCATTCTTTACCTGAGCAAGGGTTACCGCCCTTTTGAGTTTTTTTACAGGTGACAGGTCAACCATTATCCAACCCTCTTGTTCTGAAGAAGTATCCGGATAAGCAGTCTTAACGACTTTGGCGATGCCTACAATTTCTACTCCTTCATTGCTATGGTAGAAGAAGACCTTATCATTTTTAGCCATTGATCGCAGGTGTATGCGAGCGGCATAATTTCTGACTCCATCCCAGTTTGTTCTTTTATCCTTTTCAAATTGTTCCCAACTGTACTTTGATGGTTCTGATTTTACAAGCCAATAATTCATCATGCAAATTACAAATCCCTTAGTTTTTACATAAAAAAGTCATGTTTACGCTTTTTTTTGCAATTTTCATTGTTATTCAATCCTCTTCCCCCTAACTTTCGTAACTAAATATATACTTGGCAGCATTTATGATAGTATGCTGTTATACACTTTTTAACAACTAAATAATTTTTATGAAAAAACAAATCTCAGCTCCTCCCTTGCAGGATGAGAAAGTGATTTCCTCGTTTGGCATTCAGAGAAGGAACATGTTGAAATTTTTCGGGGCATCAGCTGCGGTTGTTGCACTCGGAACAGCTTGTACTAAAGATGGTATTACTACAGTTTTTAATCCCGGTGGCGGAACTCCTCTTCCCGGTAACACAGCGGTAAATTTAGGAACAGGTGATGTTCAGATCCTGAACTATGCTTTTGCTCTTGAGCAATTGGAAGCTGCATTTTATTTACAGGTAGTAAATGCAGCGAATTTTACTTCCTTGTTTACATCAGCTGATGAGCGTGCTTACATGATTGATATTAAAGATCATGAAGTTGCTCACAGAGAGTTCTTTAAAACAGCTATTCCTGCTTCAGTTCGTATCAAAGATCTTACTCCTAATTTCTCTTCAATTGACTTTAACTCAAGAGCAGGAATTCTTGCCCAGGC
>JBGTJG010000106.1:0-2569 GCA_041745235.1 Ferruginibacter sp.
AATAATTGAAGAAGCTAAAACGAAACAGGGAGCTATCCTTTTTATAGATGAGATACACCGGTTTAATAAAGGTCAACAGGATGCGTTGCTGGGAGCAGTGGAAAAAGGAACTATTACGCTGATAGGCGCCACCACAGAAAATCCTTCTTTTGAAGTGAACAGTGCCTTGCTGAGCCGATGCCAGGTGTATGTTTTGAAAGGCCTTGCCGAAGAAGATCTTGTTCAACTTATTAAACATGCCATCACTGATGATGAAAAGTTAAAGCAGCGCCACATTGATATAAAAGAAACGGAAGCGTTTATTAGGATCTCAGGCGGGGATGCGAGAAAGTTGCTTAATCTCCTGGAACTGGTAACGGATGTTGTAGCAGACAATACCTCTGTTACAGATGCGGTGGTAATGGAAATAGCACAGCAAAAGATTGCACTGTATGATAAAAAAGGCGAGCAGCATTACGATGTGATCTCTGCGTTTATAAAAAGTATGCGGGGCAGTGATCCCAACGGTGCTGTTTACTGGCTCGCCCGCATGATTGAAGGCGGTGAAGATGTAAAATTCATTGCCCGGCGAATGGTCATTTTTGCAAGTGAAGATATCGGGATCGCAAATCCGAATGCGTTGTTGCTCGCAACGAGTACTTTTCAAGCCGTGAACCTGATCGGCTACCCGGAGAGCCGCATTATACTTTCACAATGTGCTGTTTACCTGGCAACATCTTTAAAAAGCAATGCATCATACATGGCCATAAACGAGGCGATGGCTTGTGTAAAACAAAGCGGCGACCTGCCCGTTCCCCTTCACCTGCGCAATGCTCCCACCAAGCTAATGAAGAATATGGATTACGGCAAGGATTATAAATATGCGCATAGCTATGAGAACAATTTTACTGACTTAGAGTTCCTGCCGGAAAAAATTGCCGGCACAGCTTTTTATGAACCGCAGAAAAACGGAAAGGAAGAAGAGATAAGAAAATTTTTAAAAATGAGGTGGAAGGATAAATATGGTTATTGAATAACGGGCGTTTATTTTAAAGACAGCACCCGACCGCTCTCCGGTAAAATAACATAGCTTGAAAAAGGAAACCATATTGTAAACGGAAACTCTATAATCAAAATTATTTAAATGAATTATCTTATAACAGGAGCAGGAAGCGGCATAGGTAAGGCAATAGCAATAAAGCTTGCAGCAGAGGGTAACAATTGTTATTTGCTGGGGAGAAATGAAAATAATTTAAAAGGAACACTTTCAATTTTAAAGGAAGGAGAGCACAAAATTTTAGCAGCAGATATTACAGATGCCTCATCACTTCAAAATATTATTCATAACAACCCTGATATAGTATTGGATGGCATTATGGCAAATGCAGGTGTGGGCGGGGAAAATTATTTCGGTAAAACAGACAGGTGGAATAAAATAATAAATACAAATCTTACGGGCACTTATTTAACCGTACAGCATTTTTTACCGGCACTCCAAAGGAGCAGCTGTCCAACTAAACATATTTTGATCACATCTTCAGTTTTAGCAAGATTAGGCGTAATGAACTACTCAGCATATTGTGCCTCTAAAGCAGGTTTGTTGGGGCTCATGCGCAGCTGGGCCATTCTATACGCTGCTGAAAATATTTTAGTGAATGCTATTTGCCCCGGCTGGGTAAATACAGATATGGCGCAACAGGGATTGCAGGGCATTGCAGATAACATTGGAATATCAAAAACTGAATTCTATGATATAGCCATGCAATCTGTACCCTTAAAGAAGATGAGCGAGGCTGAAGAAATTGCTTCGTTGGTGTATTACCTGTTCAATCAAACTTCAATTACAGGGCAGACGATAGATATTAACGGCGGTGCGGTAATGAACAGCTGATCCAACAAAAGACCTGAATTAAAAAGCGCCACTTTAAAATAATACATTTGATCGAAAAGATGATCTTTTCAATTGAACAATAATTCCCCTTATCAAAAGTTTTCCTGTTACTTCTAAACAAAAATAAATGCAAGCAAAATTTATCCCTTATTCTAAAAAGCTTTTAAAGGGAGAAGAATTACTGAATGAAAGTATAAAGCATTATGATTTTATGAACAGCAGAAGAACGGTAAGGGAATTCTCGACAGAGCTTGTTTCTGCAGAAGTTATTGAAAATATTATCATGGCTGCCGCCACTGCCCCTTCCGGCGCACACAAACAACCGTGGACATTTTGCGTAGTTACAAACCTTGCATTGAAATCACAGATAAGGGTCGAAGCAGAAAAAGAAGAATACGAAAGTTATAACGGCCGCATGCCAAAAGATTGGCTGGATGACCTGAGTTACCTGGGTACCGATTGGCGTAAGCCCTTCCTCGAAGATGCGCCGGCACTCATAATCATATTTAAAAGATCCTATGAATATGCAGAAGGGAAAAAGAAGAACAATTATTATGTAACCGAATCTGTGGGCATTGCCTGCGGGTATTTACTGCAGGCCATACATCAATGCGGTTTAGTGGCCCTTACGCATACGCCGAGCCCGATGAACTTTTTAAGCAAATTACTTAACCGCCCGGAAAATGAAAAACCGTATTT
>JBGTJG010000107.1:0-3152 GCA_041745235.1 Ferruginibacter sp.
ATGAAAAAGAAGCTATCATGCATGCTTACAATACCGCTAAACCGGGTTCACTTATAACGATTATGTGCGATGTTGTAGCAGAAGCAATAGATCTGATCAAATCCCTGAAAGAAAAAGAAGATGCAGAATAAATTATAGGAATTAGTTTGGGCTCTTTTTTAAAACCCTTATTTTTGCAATCCGAAAATTAATAGCGGTTTTCAGATTGGGTTATGGTGTAAAGGCAGCACAACAGATTTTGATTCTGTTTGTCTAGGTTCGAATCCTAGTAACCCAACAAAAAAACTTCAGCAAATGCTGAAGTTTTTTTGTTGGATAACCAACGGCTTTTATCTTATAACTTCCTCCAGCACTTTCCCTACAGAACCTGATGGCATTTGTATGCGGAGCATTGCGGCAAGAGTTGGTGCAACATCGCTCATGTATGTTTCCCTGAATGTTTTACCGGGCTTTATTTTCCATCCGTAAAACAGGAGCGGAATGTGGGAGTCATACGGATACCATGAACCATGATCGGTACCGGTAGCACGGTAATCAGAGTATTGCGATCTGAGGATGAATTGCACATCGCCGCTTCTTTTAGGAAAATAACCGTTTGTGAAACGCTCTTTCAGAAAAGCGGGCAAAATAGCTTTATCAAATTGTAAATAGGAAAATGCATTTACCACTTCAGGACGTTTCATCAGGCTGTTCACAAGAAACAGATGCGCTTCGCTTTCATTTATTGCCGCAGCTTCTAATTTTTTCCTGTCAAAAACAAACTGATATTCAAAATAGCGCTGAAGCAAATTATCTGTGCCGAATTTGCGGCTCAGTTCCTTATTCATATCTCCCAAAAGTGTATACCCCGATAAAACACCACCGGGCAGCCTGTTTTCTTTCATAAAGTCGGGCGTATGCGGTGCGCCGTGGTCTGCGCTCAAAAACAATACATATTCATCCTTTCCAAAGCTGTTATCAAGCATACTGAAAAAATCTGCCAGGTCTTTATCCAGGCGTATGTATGTATCTTCTGCCTCCCGCGACTGCGGCCCGAACTGATGACCGATATAATCTGTAGGGGATAAGCTGATGCAGAGCATGTCCGTTTGCAACCCTGCTCCTAATTTTTCCCGGCTGATAAGCTTTTTAGCAAAATCTAACGTAAAAGTATTAGCATAAGGGGAATACCTGAATCCAAGATAGTTCTTGCCGCCTCGGGATGTAAAATTATGCGGGAATACAGGTTTGCTTTCTCCGGCTAATAACCTTTCATAAGGTTTATCATCAGTTGTGCTTTGGTCATAATCTTTCTCCTCTCTCAATAATTTCCAAGGCAGAACCATTAAAGAATCCGGTTTTTTGCCTGCATTATATTCCTGAACCCATTGGGGAAGGGAAGTCATATAATAATTTGAGGTTATCCAATTTCCGGTGCTGTCATCAAACCAGTATGCTGCATTTGCACTGTGGCCGGCAGGCAGGATGCTTCCCCTGTCTTTAAGCGCTATACCGAAGACACGGCTTTTAAAATTAGTGGCTAGTCGCAGTTCATCTCCAATGGTCGTAGTTAGCATATTGCGAGGACTCATTTGTCCCTGGTTTGAAAAACTTCCCACAGTTTGCACCGTTTTATCCTGTGCACAATACATATATTCTCCTGTTAACCTTTCAATCCATTCGTTTCCCACGATGCCATGAACAGCAGGCACAGAACCGGTATATAAACAGGCATGGCCTGCGCCGGTCACAGCCGGTGTGTATGGCAGCATGGTATTTTCATAACTGAATCCGTGGTTGAGTAATCTTTTAAATCCTCCCTCGCTGTATTTGTTGTAATAGCGGTATAAATAATCCCAACGCATCTGGTCCACCACAATGCCTACAACTACTTTTGGCCTGTCTGTTCCGGTTTTAAATGCAGCATTACGGCCCTGCTGTGCGGAGACTGTAGAAAAAGCAGGAAAAAATAACAAGGATATAAGAAGCCACCTGATCTTCATAAACATTTTTTTCAAAGTTAAAATATAATGTTTCGCGAGGGTATTAATTAAATGCAAAGCTATACGGCACCCTATGAGAAATGAATAGCACACAATTGCATTCGTTATTGTTATTCATTACTTTTGCACGAACCACAACTGATTCTTATATGGCAGATGTTTTTGAAAAATTGATTAAGGATGGCGGACCTATAGGGCAACATATGGACAGGGCTCACGGTTATTTTGCATTTCCAAAACTTGAAGGAGAACTCGGGCCCAGAATGCAGTTCCGCGGCAAAGAAATGATCGTGTGGAGCCTGAATAATTACCTCGGTCTGGTAAATCATCCTGACGTGAGAAAAGCAGATACAGAAGCGGCTGCGGCTTACGGTATGGGTAATCCTATGGGAGCCCGTATGATGAGCGGAAATACAGATAAGCACGAAGAGCTTGAAAGAGTGATAAGCAGTTTTGTGAAGAGAGAGGATACCATGCTCCTTAATTTTGGTTACCAGGGTATTATGAGCTGTATAGATGCGCTTGTAAACAGGCGGGATGTTATCGTTTATGATGCTGAAGCACACGCATGTATTGTAGATGGTGTACGCCTCCACATGGGAAATCGCTATGCTTTTAAACATAATGATATAGAAGATTGCGAAAAACAACTTCAACGTGCCACAGCGCTTGCGGAAAAGAACGGAGGAGGAATATTGCTAATAACCGAAGGTGTTTTCGGTATGGATGGGGAGCAGGGAATTCTTAAGGAAATTGTAGCCCTGAAAAAAAATTATGAGTTCCGGATCTTAATTGATGATGCACACGGCTTCGGATACATGGGCCCTACCGGTGCGGGTGCTGATGAAGCACAGGGAGTACAGGACGAGATAGACCTTTATTTCAGCACATTTGTAAAAAGCATGGGGAGCATAGGAGCTTTTATCAGTGGCCCTAAAGCTGTGCTTAAATATTTACGCTATAATACACGATCGCAAATATTTGCAAAAAGCCTGCCCCTGCTTATCGTAGACGGTCTGCTTAAGAGAATGGAAATGGTATTAAGCATGCCGGAGTTGCGTACAAAACTTTGGGAAAACGTAGAAAGATTACAGACCGGCCTTAAAGAAAGAGGCTTTGACATCGGCCACACCAACAGTCCAGTAACTCCAATATTTATGAAAGGCGATG
>JBGTJG010000108.1:0-7605 GCA_041745235.1 Ferruginibacter sp.
TGGTTTTTGCAATGGTTTCCAGCGGTATTTTCTTATCTACATTCTGTATGATGAAGATCTTGTTGTTGTTCCTGTTCACTACGCTCTTCATCACAAAATCATCCGGCCGGATGATGTCATTGTCCTCTGCAAACTGCTTTATGAGCTCCAAAAAAGGTTTACCGTAACGAATGGATTTTCCTTTGCTTACGCCGCTGATCTTTTCCAGCTCTTCCATGCTGGTAGGGAACATGGTGGCCATATCTTCCAGTGAACTTTCCAGGAAGATCACAAACGGCGGGAGGTTTTTTTCTTTAGCTACTTTCTTGCGCAGCTCTTTTAATTGCTGCAATAATTTTTCATCTGCAACGCCCGCCGCTTCTCCTTCCGGTGTTCCTGCTTCATCATCCGCATGCGCATCTTCGAAAAGATTGTTGAGCACTATTTTAAAAGAAGCAGGCTTCTTTAAAAATGCCCTTCCTTTTTTGGTGATCTTCAGTACACCGTACTCTACAATATCTTTTTCTAAAATACCCTGCAACAGCATTTGACGAATGAGGCTGTTCCACAAATGCACATCTTTATCATTGCCGCAGGCAAACACACCCAGCTCTTCATGACGGTACATTTTTACCGCGGGCGTTGCTTTGCCGGTAAGGATCAGTATCACATATTCTATAGCGAATTGCTCTCCTAATGCATCTATTACTTTTAGCACACAAACGGCTTCGTCCTTTGCTTCCGTTTTCTCTTTCGGGTTAAGGCAATTATCACAATGGCCACAGCTGCTCTTATCATCATATTCTTCCCCGAAATAATACAACAATGTCTTGCGCCGGCACACGCTGCTTTCTGCATACGCCACTGTTTCATTTATCAGTTGTGCACCTACTTCTCTTTCGCTGAGGCTCTTATCCCGCATGAGGTGCTCGAGCTTGCTTACGTCTTTGTGAGAGTAATACAACAGGCATTTACCTTCCATACCATCCCGCCCGCCGCGGCCCGTTTCCTGGTAATAATTCTCTATTGATTTCGGGATGTTGTAATGTATCACAAAACGCACATCGGGTTTATCAATCCCCATCCCGAAGGCGATGGTGGCCACGATCACGTGCACATCTTCATTTAGGAATTCATCCTGGCGCCGTGCCCGTAATTTAGTATCTAATCCCGCATGGTATGCCACTGCAGAGATGCCGTTTGCATTAAGCATAGCTGCCAGTTCCTCCGTCGTCTTCCGATTAAGCGTATAAATTATACCGCTTTTATTTTTATGTAATTGTATAAAACGTACAATGCTTTTATTCGTTTGCTCCAGATTAATTTTTGGCTGTATTTCATAATAGAGATTGGGTCTGTTAAATGATGAAATAAAGATCTTCGGGTCCCGCAGGCCGAGATTTTTTACAATATCGCTCTGCACCTTTGGCGTAGCAGTAGCAGTAAGTGCTATTATAGGAACGTTGGGGTTTATCAGTTCTGCCACTTCTTTGAGCCGCCTGTATTCCGGGCGGAAATCGTGCCCCCATTCAGAGATACAATGCGCTTCATCCACTGCAAAGAAAGAGATGTCAAGCGTTTTGAAGAATTCTACATTCTCCTCTTTGGTCATGGTTTCCGGTGCCACATATAGCATTTTGGTCACACCGGATACCAGGTCATCTTTTACTATTTTCTGCTGCCCTTTATTGAGCGTACTGTTCAGAAAATGCGCCACATGGTCTTTGCTGCTGTAGCTGCGCATCAGATCTACCTGGTTCTTCATAAGCGCAATGAGCGGGGATACAATGATTGCTACGCCCTTACTCACCATAGCAGGCAGCTGGTAACAGAGGCTTTTACCCCCGCCTGTAGGCATGATCACGAAAGTATCTTTTCCGGCTAAGAGATTATTAATGATGTCTTCCTGGGGATCTTTAAATGTATCAAAGCCAAAATAGTGCTGAAGGTGTTTCTTTAACTGCGGGAAAGCCACAGGCTCAGTATGTTCAAGTTTAGCAGAAGGTGTTTTCTTTTTAGCTGTCGGTTTTATTTTCAGTGTAGCCATAATAATCAGGTCAAAAAGCAGGCAGATGCCTGTAAAATCAAAGAGGTAATAATGCGTTTTTTAAACAGGGGAGCGAAGTTACTTAATAGCGCCTGTGAATAAAAGCAAATAAAGGGTTAAAACTCATTCTGCTTATGCTTCAGATATTAAGGTAGTGAAATTTATCCTTAAAACACCTTGTTGCCATACCGGTTAAATAAAATAAGTTTGCAGCCTTGAGCAAATCATCACAGGAACTTATCATTTCAGGTGCACTGCGCACTATCAGGCTGCAAGCTGAGGCAGTAGCGGGCCTTTCTGCGTTTGCAGATGCAGGACTGTTATCAGCAGTGGAAGCCATTGCAGCATCCGGCGGCAGGCTGGTTATAAGCGGCATAGGCAAAAGTGCTATTGTGGCCCAAAAGATCGTGGCTACTATGAACAGTACCGGTACGCCCGCTTTGTTTATGCATGCAGCTGATGCCATACACGGGGATCTGGGCATGATACAGCGGGATGATATTGTAATGGTTATAAGCAAAAGCGGTGACAGCCCGGAGATCAAAGTTCTTGCCCCGCTTGTGAAGAATTTTGGCAACACCCTTATAGGAATGATAGGGAATACCAACTCTTACCTCGCAGCAATAAGCGATATCGTGATCAATTCAACCGTAGAAAATGAGGCCTGCCCGAACAACCTTGCGCCTACTACGAGTACCACTGCACAAATGGTAATGGGCGATGTTTTAGCAATTTGCTTAATGGAAACCAAAGAATTCAAAACGGATGATTTTGCAAAGTTTCACCCGGGTGGGATATTGGGCAAAAAGATGTATTTGAAGGTATCTGATGTAATTACACATCATGAGATCCCGGTTGTTCAGGCGAAGGATAACATTAAATCTGCCATAAATGAAATAAGTAAAAAGAGGCTGGGAGCTACGGCAGTTAAAAACATTAAGGGAGAAATCATTGGAGTAATAACTGATGGTGATGTGCGAAGGATGTTTGAAAAATATGATGATTTTAAATCTTTAAATGCACAGGATATAATGAGCTCAAATCCAAAGCTAATTCAGTGCGATAATCTTGCTACTGAAGCACTGGAGGTGATGAAGCATCACAATATCAGTCAGTTGATCGTGATGGATAAAGAAAAATATGCAGGCATTCTGCACCTTCATGATCTGATAAGAGAAGGAATAATATAAACAGTGTGGATATTTTATGAATAAGAACAATTACGTGGCCATCATGGCGGGTGGTATAGGAAGCAGGTTTTGGCCCATGAGTCGTACTGATATGCCGAAACAGTTTCTCGATATCCTCAATATCGGCAGAACGCTTATTCAGTCTACTTATGACCGATTTGAAAAGTTCATACCAAAGGAAAATATTTTCGTTGTTACATCTGCACAGTATAGGGAGATTGTAAAAGAACAATTACCGGAACTGGATGAAAAGAATATACTTTGTGAACCCTCCCGCAAGAATACAGCACCTTGTGTAGCATATATATCATATAAGCTTAGTGTGCTTGATCCCAATGCGAACCTGATATGTGCCCCCGCAGATCACCTGATAACTGATCCTGCCTCCTTTATAGAAATTTGTCAAAATGCCCTGCATTTCACTTCTCATATAAAAGCATTAATAACGCTGGGTATAAAACCTTCTAATCCGAATACCGGTTATGGCTATATACAGTACGAGTCACTGGCTGCGGGAGAAAATATTTACAAAGTGAAATTGTTTACAGAGAAGCCTGACAGGGAACTGGCCCAAACCTTTCTGGACAGCGGAGATTTTTTATGGAATGCCGGGATATTTGTGTGGCAGGTGAAAAACATTATCAAAGCTTTTGAAATGCATATCCCCGAGCTGCATGAAATATTTGATGCGGAAAAGGAGAATCTGAATACCGCCGAAGAGGAAGCGGCTATAGAACGAATCTATCCGCAATGCACCAATGTGTCTATTGATTACGCTGTAATGGAGAAGGCAGATAATGTGTATGTGATCCCATCCTCATTTGGCTGGAGCGATTTAGGTACCTGGACCAGCGCTTATGATATTATAGAAAAAGATTACCTGGATAATGCAGTTGGGGGCAATGAGGTAGTAGTTATAGATGCTACTAAAAATATGGTGCAGGTGCCTGATAATAAACTTGTTGTTCTGCAGGGGCTGGATGACTTTATTATCGTAGATACAAATGATGTACTGCTTATCTGTAAGAAAGATAAAGAACAGGAGATAAAAGAGTATGTGGCGGAAGTAAAAAGGAACAAGGGAGATAAGTATATATAAATTTTAAGACTTACATTCCTGAAAATGGCAATTTTGTTGTTTATTATTATCCCACAAAATGATTGCCCTATACATATACCATGTTTCCATTTATTCAAAGTAAACTTCCTAATGCCGGTACAACCATTTTTACGGTAATAAGCAGTTTGGCTGCAGATCATAAAGCAATTAATCTGGGGCAGGGCTTCCCTGATTTTGCAATGAATCCCGACCTGACAGGCTTAGTATCAAAGGCCATGCAGGACGGGCATAATCAATATGTGCACATGAACGGGCTGCCGCTTCTTCGGGAAAGGATATCTCAAAAAGTCCGGGATTTGTATGAGACAGAAGTACATCCTGCAGATGAGATAACGATAACACCTGGCGCAACGTATGCGTTATATACAACCCTTACTGCCATTATAAACAAAGGTGATGAAGTAATTGTATTTGAGCCTGCATATGATTCATACATACCTGCAATAGAACTGAACGGTGGTGTTGCAGTGCGCATTCCCCTTATTGCAGGAAGTTACAAAATTGACTGGGGTGTTACGAAACATATGATTACGCCGCAGACAAAAGCGATAATTATAAACTCTCCGCATAACCCCACAGGAGCTGTGTTAGAAGAAGAAGATATTGAAGCGCTAAAAAAGATCGTACAGAATACAGGCATTTTTATCATAAGTGATGAAGTGTATGAGCATATTATTTTTGATGAGAAGAAACATCTTTCCGTACTGGCGCACCCTGAATTATATGAAAGGAGCTTTGTCTGCTTTTCATTCGGCAAGGTTTATCACTGTACAGGCTGGAAGATGGGTTATTGTATAGCCCCGCCTGCATTAATGAAAGAATTCCGAAAGGTTCATCAGTTTAATGCATTTACTGTCTTCGGCCCCGCACAGCATGCCCTTGCCTCTTTTCTTAACCGGGAAAATGAATACATCAATCTTGGAAAATTTCTGCAGAAAAAAAGGGATCATTTTAAGGGATTGATGGCGCAGACCCGATTTGAACCATTACCCAGCCATGGCAGCTATTTTCAATTGTACAGCTACAAAAAAATAAGTGAAGAGAAAGAATATGATATGGCATTGCGGCTCATAACAGAATGTGGTGTGGCGACTATACCGGTTAGTTCATTTTATAAAACCCCGACTGAAAATAAAGTATTGCGGTTTTGTTTTGCTAAAAAAGAAGAAACATTGGAAGCTGCTGCTGAAAAGTTGCGGTCTCTTTAAGTGGAAACAATCTTAACAAGGGTACGGATTTATTGGCGGCGTTTCTGCAAATATTCTTCAGCAGTTACAAGATCTTCCGGCACATCTATTTTAATGATATCTCCTGTCGTTTCTACCATACGCAGCTGCACACCATTTTCCAAATACCGCAAACATTCTATTTTCTCTGCGGCTTCCAGTGGCGTTATTTCCCATTTGGTAAACTGCAACAGGGCATCTTTTCTGAAAGCATACACGCCGATATGCTCGTAATAAAATCCCACGCTCTTTTCCTCCCGCTGATAAGGTATAACACTCCGACTAAACAGCAGCGAGTTCATGTTTTTATCTACCGCTACTTTAACGATATTTGGGTTAGTTATGTGGGTAGGGTCAGTGATCTTTTTTACGGGAGATGCGACTTTTACTTTAAGCTCATCATCATTTCTGAAAACATCAAGCAAGGCTTTAAGCAATTCTTTATTTACAAAAGGTTCATCACCCTGCACATTCAACACAATATCCGCATCCATATCGGCCACTGCTTCAGCTATGCGGTCACTGCCGCTTTCATGGCTTGTTTTGCTCAGGAGAACTTTACCGCCGTGTGATGCGATCTCTTCAAAAATGATCTGATGATCAGTAATCACATATACTTCATCAAACAAACCCGTAGCCACAGTATTTTCATAAGTCGTACGAATTACAGTTTTTTCGCCAAGTCTTTGCATCAGCTTAAAAGGAAATCTTGTGGCCGCATACCGTGCGGGTATCATTGCAATGATCTTCATCTGAAGTATTTGATGAATTTTTAAATTATTTAATTATGCGCAATAGTGTTTTCCGGTAATATTTTACATTCATACCCGCAGCCTTTGCATTGATAAATATTTTCAGCCGATATCGCATAGCCCGAAAACAACCAGCTAAGGACTGAAGTAACTATATTTTCCGGTGCACGGGAAGGAACTACAATAAAATCATTCTTGGTACAGCGCGGGCAAACGGCATCCCGGAGATGCTCTTCATGGAAGCTGTTAAGTAATGCTTTTACTTTATCTGCATCTCTCACATCTGCCAACAGTTTTATACCACCTATCGCATTGCTGAGCACCGGGTACACAGTAGCACTGTATTCATCTTTGAGATAACACTGAATACCTGAATCCTGCAACCTGGTAAGGATAATGTTTGCAGAAAAATAATTATCAAATGTGCGGACCACAACTGTTTGCATACCGGCAGCTTATATTATTTTGTATCTATTATCATGGGTGCACCGCCCTTACCCATTACTATTACTTTACCGTTATTGCTCAGCGCAAGTTCCTTCATGGCCTTTATCTGCTCGTACTGCAATTGCTGATCTGTGAGGCCGGTGTTAATGATGCGCTGGTAATCAGATATACCCTGTGCTTCCACCCTTTTTCTTTCTGCTTCCTGCTTTTCCTTCAGCAAAACAAACTCCATTTTTTTTGCATCCTGCTCTGCATTTATTTTTGATTCTATAGATGCTTTTACCGAATTGGGTAAGGTGATATTTCTTACAAGCAATTGCTCCAGAATAAGCCCGCGCTTTTTAAAATCATCATCGATGCTTTTATAAATGCGTTGCTGAAACTCATCTCTCTTCACACCAAACAGTTCTACTGCCTGATAATAAACCGCATTGTCCCTTATTTTAGTTCGGGTAATGGGCCTTACAATTTTATCCCGGTAATCATTGCCCGTTTCTCTCAAAAGTTTTGGTGCATCTGCCGATACAACACGATATAACACTGTCAGATCAATCGTTACTTCCAATCCATCGCTGGTAAGCACGCGGATCGCATCATCGCCTGCCTTCTGCCCTTCATCGTTTACACCGCTCATAGTGTAATTCTGCGTTTTCACATCTATCTTTTCTACATCCAATAAGGGATTTACAAAGTGCAGGCCGCTGCCCAATACATCATTCTGTATTTTTCCGAACAATACTTTAACGCCGATAGCACCCGAATCTATCTGCACAATGCACGATGATATAATCCCCAGAACAATAAACAGGAGACCAATGATACGCCCCGTAGACCTGAATCGGAA
>JBGTJG010000109.1:0-3848 GCA_041745235.1 Ferruginibacter sp.
GAAAGGTTGAAATATTTTATCCAATACTTTTTCGGAAATACCATTGCCATTATCGACAACCCTTATCTCTGTTTTATCATGTAGTCTTTTTGTAGAAACAGTTACTGTGGGCTCGTAACCGGCTTCTGGAGACTCAGCCTGACAAAGTTTTTTCTCTTCATCAACCGCATAAAACGCATTGGTGATTAAATTTAAAATCACTCTTCCTATATCCTGCGGAATGATATTGATCTTGCCAAGTGAATTATCAAAATCAGTTTTAAAAGAGGAATTAAAAGATTTATCTTTTGCACGTAAGCCATGATATGCCAATCTCAAATATTCATCGCATAATGCATTAATGTCTGTAGGTTCTTTTTGACCGCTGCCGGTACGACTGTGCTGCAGCATTCCTTTTACAATAGCATCTGCACGTTTGCCATGGTGAAGGATCTTTTCCAGATTCTGCTGCACATCTTTAGCGATCAGTTTTACTTCAGCAGTATTTCCTTTATCAACTTCTTCAACCATTTCACTGATCAACTCATTGCTTACTTCTGAGAAATTATTTACAAAGTTTAACGGGTTTTGAATTTCATGTGCTATGCCTGCGGTGAGTTCACCCAGAGAAGCCATTTTTTCAGATTGGATGAGTTGGGATTGAGTTATTTTAAGTGTGGCCAGCGTTTGCTCCAGTTTATCTTTTTGTTGTTGCAGCAACCTCTTTGCATTTTCTTCCTTTCTCTTATTGCGCCAGAAAATAAATGCAAGCCCCATTAAAAATAGGGCTACTGCACTTACCAAATACAATATCAATCGGTTTTGAAATTCCGCCTTCTGTGCTGTGATTTCTTTTTGCCTTTGCATATCATTGTATGCCATGCTCTGTGCCTGTTCAATTACTTTATCTCCGAACATGCTATCCTTTAAATTGTAATAGCGTTCAGTGTAAGATAAAATACTGTCTGTATTGGGAAAAGCCCTGTAATATTTACCCATCAAGTCCAGAGCACTGAGTTGTGCGGTCAAATTTGCTGAACGGGCAATATTGTACACCTCCGAACTATAGTAGAAAGCAGAGTCCTGATTTTTGTATTGTATATGATAAAGAGCGTTACGCCGGGCAATACGGGATTTCATTTCAACATTTCGAATGGCAAAAGGCATAAGAGCCGCCTGCTTGTAATACTGTAAACTATTTGCCTTATCATCAAACGCACTTAAATGTAAAAGAGTGTTCGGCATTGCAGCTTCAAGATCTCTTTCTACTGCTATTTTATAGCTTTCCAGGTAATATGCCAATGCTGAATCTCTTTTATTTGCCCGCAGAAACATACCTCCCAAATTTGAGAGATCAAAACTTGTAAACAGGTAATCATTCCCTTCACGGGCATTCATCAATGCTTTTGTCATGTAGTCACGTGCTAACTGTGGATTATTTGGATAACAGTTTCCTAAATTGTTATATGCTATACCAATCGCCTGCGCATTGCCGGTAGCCTCAGCCTTTTCCAAAGACTCATAAATAATTTTAAGCCCGCCGGCCGTGTTTCCATTCATTGAGATTATATAACCCAACTCAGCCATTACTGCAGCCTCCAGTACTTTATCCCCTCGTTTTTGTGCCCCTTCCAGAATGAGACGATGGTAATAGAGAGATCTCTCCGGTGTAAGCTCATCTGAATAATCTGCAATATCATAAAACATTGCAATGCGGTCTGCCGGTACCTTTGCCACCCAAAGAGCTTGCAGGGCACTATCCCTGTTAAGCAGCAGGGGATGGGTACTTTTTCTCGCCAGCGCAACTGCCGTGAGACTATCCACATACTTTTTGGGAAAGGTTTGCGCATAGCCGGTGATAGACAGCAGCAGAAAACAAGCTATGAAAAAATGTTTCATAATTTTTTTAAGCAGTTGGTAATTGAATAATAAATGTTGATCCCGCTCCTTCCTTTGTTTCTACCTTCAACTCCCCGCCATGTGATTTTACAATATCATAGCTCATGCTCAATCCCAATCCCGTTCCCTGCCCCGTAGGTTTTGTCGTAAAGAAAGGTTGAAATATTTTGTCCAAAACTTTTTGTGGGATGCCGTTGCCGTTGTCTGTAACCCTTATTTCTGTTTTATCATTTAGTTTTTTTGTAGAAACGGTTATAGTCGGCTCGTATCCGGCTTCGACAAGCTCAGCCTGACAAAGTTTTTTCTTTTCATCAACCACATAAAATGCATTGGTAATTAAATTTAAAATTACTCTACCAATATCCGGCGGGATGATACTGATGTTACCAATACTATTATCATAATCAGTTTTCATTGTGGCGTTAAAGGTTTTGTCCTTTGCACGCAGCCCGTGATAAGCCAACCGTAAATATTCGTCCGCAAGTTTATTGATATCCGTTGGTTCTTTTGTGGCGCTGCCGGTGCGGCTGTGTTGCAGCATGCCTTTTACGATCGCATCCGCACGCTTTCCGTGATGATTTATTTTTTCCTCATTTTCTGTAATATCTTTTGCGAGGGCTTTTACTTCTTCTAAATTTCCTTTTTCGATCTCGTCATTCATTTCAGTGAGTAATTCTTTATTTACCTCACTGAAGTTATTTACAAAATTTAAAGGATTTTGAATTTCATGCGCTATGCCTGCGGTCAGTTCACCGAGGCTTGCCATTTTTTCAGCAGTAATCAATTGCCTTTGTGTTTTGCGTAATGAGCTTAATGTTTTTTTATTGAAATAAAATTGCCTGTATAAAAATATCATGGAAGCTATGATGAGAATAAGAGCGGCTAAAGAAATCCAAACTATCAAATTGCGCTGATGTAAAGTTGCTTCCTGTATAATTTGCTCTTCTTTTAATTTATTTATGTGTTGATTTTGCTCAGCTTCTTTTTGTTCTGTTTCATATTCTGCAACTTTAAAATTATTTTCCAGATTTTGAATGGCTTCATTAAGCGTAAAATAATCTGCAATGTATTTTCTTGACAACTCAAATCTGTTTTGAGAAGCATAGTAATCTGATAGTTCTTTGAGATATTTTAAAATATATTTATTGCTTTTACTATCCCGGGCTTTTTGATAGGCTTGTAAAAGCGATTTCTCAGCAAGGGACTGTTTATTTGTTTGTCTGTAGTACTGATAATATCCAAAATCTATCTCCAGATCTCCGTAG
Organism: Ferruginibacter sp.; assembly: GCA_041745235.1. Lineage (GTDB taxonomy): Bacteria > Bacteroidota > Bacteroidia > Chitinophagales > Chitinophagaceae > Ferruginibacter. The sequence goes on from JBGTJG010000109.1 coordinate 3,144, forward strand.
TTAGAAATCAATTGCAGTTTTGCTGAATCTATAATTCGTTGCGCCCCGATGAGATAAGAATATGCCTGCGATGATTTATTTTGGCTTAAATAGATAAAAACATAATTTATGAGTGCTAAAGCATAAGAGTTCGGATCAGAAACGCTGTATTTTAAAGAGAGATCTGAATACTTAAGGGCATCATTATATTTATTGTTTTTTAGAGAAAGCTTTACAAGCGAATTATAAATGTATGCCTGATTACTTGTATCCCTTAACTGCTTTGTTAAGGGAAGGGCAATATTGAAATATTCGTTTGCTTTTTTATCATTTCCCCAATCAGCATACATAGAACCCACCACTGCAATATCATTCTCATAACCGGAAGGGTAAAAAACTCTATAAACGGATGCGGCTTTTAAATAATTGCTGATAGCCGAATTAAAATCATTTTTATAAACATAATAGCCACCTAAACCATGATAGCAGGGTGCTGTGTTTTCAACAGGACCATTTATTTTATAATGGTCTAATTTCTGAGTATAATATTGAAAACGTTCTTCCTGTTTGTTTAATTTATTATAAAGTATTCTTATGCTTAATAGTTGATTAATAATTACTTTTTTTTGCTTATCAAACAACTCTACGGATTCTTTAAATTTTACAAGGGCGCCTTCCCAGTCAGATCGCTGATGAAGCAAAACTCCCTCACGGATTTTTATGTAC
>JBGTJG010000110.1:0-1942 GCA_041745235.1 Ferruginibacter sp.
TTAAAGACGATTCTCCTTTGAAGGTGGAGAGCTTGTCAAACGCCTGTATAAAAGTATCGTGGGTTAAATCTTCAGCGTCGTTGCGATTAGCCAACAAACGATACAGGTAAGACTTCAATTGATTTTGAAAGGTGGTGAATAGTTGCTGAAATGCATTGATGTCGCCACTCAAAGCGTTTTTTAAAGTTTGCTGATGCTGATGTTCCATTTGCATGTCAATTTACAGGTTCTTAAGGGTTTTTAATCAGGATAAACATCCCCCCGGGAATGTTTATCCTGACGTCTAATTTTTTATTACCGGCAGTGTCAGGGACGTAGGCCGCTTTTCAGGACTGCACATATCATTATCTGCAGGTCTGTTGCCGAAGTATAGCTTTCCTTCTGCGTCTAAGGAAAGCAGGTCATAATCACCAGGGCATTCGGCAACAGATTTCCACATCCTTAGTCAGGCTGCAAGGCATAAACCCAAACGCCTGAGCCAAATCTTTATCGCCGGTTTTAAGCGTAACGTATTTCTTCTCTTCTATGAACAAGGCTTCGTAAGCATTATCAACCCGGGCAGACTTTTCCTGCACTTTGTAAGTGCCATAAGTTCTGAATTCAAACACCTGCATTTGCATTTCCGGGTCTAAGGCCAAAGTGAATTTCAAAGTCCATTTTCCCTGATTGAATGTAAAAACCCTGTTGCCCCAGGCCTTGCCATAGCTATATGCTTTGGGGTCGGCATAAGTGCCTGACAAACGTTCCAACTTCATTTTGGTTTTATCAAAATTTGAGAAGGAAGAAATTGTTGTTACTGCCGCGATAGCTGCTATCGCGAAAAAATAATTTTTCATTTTACTAAATTTTTGTTGTTAATACATTTTGACAAATGAGAAGATGAAAACGGATGAATTTTTAAAAAATTTTTGGGGCGGGTCAGGATTGCATCGTTGCTGCACGGAAGTGCCGGTAGTTATCGCCCCGGAGCTATCAGCTAATTCTTTGTGCTGTGAAAAGTCAATACATCGGTTGAAAATATGGAGCAAATACCACACACCCGGGCATCAAAAAATCCCTCCCCGTTCTATATTCTTTTATATTTTTACGATTTATATTCAAAAAAATCAACGACCTTATGCTTGTTTCCGCCGTCAGGAATTGTTCAGAACCTGAACCTTTAACTTGTAAGGATTAACCCGAAAATTAACCCTGAGACTGTAATCTAAAATCTCTGAAACACTATGGCTTTAAGTATTTTAAACACAATTTTCTGTATTTCCTTTGTGTTGTTTGCGTATGTGAATGTGAATGATAAAGACGGGTGGCTGTGGGTTGGTATTTACCTCGTCGCTGCTGTTTGTTGCGGACTTGCTGTGTTTAAAAAATATTATCCAACCGTCTACCTGGTCATACTGGCTTTTTACATCATTTACGCCCTGCAGCTATTCTTTTCAAAAGATGGCGTGATGGACTGGATGGTTAAATATAACCGGCCGAGCATTGCAGAAACGATGCAGGCCACCAAGCCTTATATCGAGAAAACCCGCGAATTTTTTGGTTTGGTTATTATCAGCATTGCCCTGATCATAAACTATTTTGCGGGCAGATAATTTTAGTAATCTTTGATGTTTTAGCAACGATCATGCTTGAGTCTTTAATTTTAGAAATTATACAAAACAATTTAGATGGTGAATCCCTGGAATGGGTAAACGCACGGGCACTATTGATAAAGAAAGAACAAAGTTCAAAGGAACTTTACCTGTCCTTTGCCGCCGCTCCCCGGAAGACAGGTAAGAGAGCTCTATCAATTACTTCCGGTCAAGAAGCGCAGGTACAAAGTATGCGGCCGGGATTTACCATTATGCACTGGAGCGTCGACAGGTTAACGAGAGTATATTTTCTCCTGCTTGCCGATTCGTCCGATAAAGAGATGTACCTGGGTAAGATAGAAGGCTTGTTT
>JBGTJG010000111.1:0-15293 GCA_041745235.1 Ferruginibacter sp.
ACACACATTCTAATAAATCGAAACCGGTTTGGTCACATTCCGTTTTTACGTCTGAAGAGATTGTTTTATTCAGAGAGGGAATGCTTTTTTACGGTTATGAGAAGTTTGGCAGCCGCTCAATGAATCTTGAAAATACGGAAGGTTTTTATTTTGCCGTATGGGCTCCCAATGCCACTGCCGTATCTGTTGTAGGGGAATTTAACGGTTGGAAAAAAAACCTTCACCCCTTATATGTCCGTTTAGATAAATCAGGAATTTGGGAAGGATTTATTCCGCGACTGCGGGAAGGAAGCATTTACAAATACCATATCACGGGTTTTGGCGGCGCGGAAATTTATAAAGCTGATCCCTATGCTTTTTACAGTGAAAAATTGCCGGGGAATGCCTCAGTCACAAAAAGCCTCGATTATAATTGGGATGATGAAAATTGGATGGTTAAAAGAAAGGCGAATAATTCGCTTACTGCACCATGGAGCATTTATGAAGTACACCTCGGCAGCTGGATGCGCCCTCAGAAAGATAAACCTTTGCTGTTTAACACTTATGCTGAAATAAAAGACAGGCTCGTACCCTATGTAAAAGCAATGGGTTTCACTCATGTAGAGTTTTTGCCGCTTACAGAATTTCCTTATGATGGCAGCTGGGGGTATCAGTGTACAGGTTTTTTTTCCGCTACCTCACGGTTCGGCACACCTCAGGATTTTATGCACCTCATAGACGAATTCCACAAGAATGATATCGGTGTGATCATGGATTGGGTGCCATCGCATTTTCCGGCAGATGAACATGGCCTGTATAAATTTGACGGTACACATACTTATGAATATGCTGATATGCAGAAAGGCTTTCATAAAGACTGGAACAGTTATATTTTCAATTATAAGAGGGGGGAGGTGCGTTCTTTTTTGCTGAGCAGTGCACATTTTTGGTTTAACATGTTTCATGCAGACGGCCTGCGTGTAGATGCTGTAAATTCTATCATCCGTTTGGATTTCTCCCGTGCCGCGGGGGAGTGGACTCCGAATGAAAAAGGTGGAAATGAAAATTTAGAAGCCATATCTTTTTTGCAGGATCTGAATACGATGGTGTACAGAGAATTTGATGATGTGCAAACGATAGCAGAGGAGGCATCCGACTGGCCTGACATCACTACATCTGTTTCAAAAAATGGATTAGGCTTTGGCATGAAATGGATGATGGGCTGGATGCATGATACGTTTCGTTATTTTAAACAGCCCTGGCCTGAAAGAGCAATGCTGCAAAACGATATTACTTTCAGCATGATGTATTATTATGATGAAAAATTTATGCTGGCCCTCAGCCCCGATGAAGTGGTGCACGGCAAAAGCCCTATGATCTATAAAGTACCGGGTAATGAGCAGGAGCGGTTTGCAAATTTAAGGCTGCTGTATACTTATATGTACACACACCCCGGAGCAAAGTTGCTTTTTATGGGCAATGAGTTCGGGCAAACGAACGAGTGGAATTATGACAGCGAACTGCAATGGGAATTATTGCAATACGAGCCGCATAACGGTATGCAGGAATGTGTAAGGAGACTTAACCAACTTTATACATCACAACCGGAGTTGTATGAGTTACAATTTGAGAAAAAAGGATTTGCATGGGAGAATATTTCTAACGCAGCATCCGGTATCATCATGTATCGGAGAATGGGTAAATCCCGGGCAGACGATTCATTGATCATATTAAATGTATCATCAACAAATTTTAAAGAAACAGAAATGCTGTTTAAAGGAAAAACCGGGTGGTCGGAGGTGTATAATTCTGACGATCGCAATTTTGGCGGAAGCGGACTATTTACAAATACTCAGTTGGAATCAGAGATTGTGAACAAAAAGAAAATGATATGTAAAATGCGAGTTAATATCGCCCCTTTTAGTGGAATTATATTCCGATAATGGGGAAAATGATTTACATTCACGGCATGAAAATTTACTTGATCATTCCAGCGGTTTTAGGCGTTTTCTCTTCATTTGCCAGTATCGGTGAAGACAGTTCTCAATTTTACTTTTCAAAAGGATTAGAGGAAAAAACAGCAAGGAAATTCCTTGTGGCTTCTCAGTATTTTGAGAAAGCAGTTTCTTTTAATAAAAGCTTTACTGCAGCTTATGTAGAAAACGGTTATGCTAATCTCGAGATGAGAAAAACTGATCAGGCAAAATTCAATTTTACAAAAGCTTACGAATTACAACCTACAAATACTGCTGCTATAAAAGAGCTGACTACGCTTTATTTCGATTTTCGCCAGTGGGACAAAGCCATTGAATTTGCTTCTAAATGTACAGGCTGTGAAAATGCAGACCGTATAGTAGGAATGAGCGCTTATGAAAAAGAAGATTATGGCATAGCTGAAAAGGCACTTTTGCGAGCTATAGCAAAATCTCCTACTGATGCAAAATCAAACTATACATTGGGTCGCACTTACGTAGAAATGGAATTATATAAAAAGGCAGTACCTTTTTTTGAAAAAGCTGTCACGCTCGCTCCCGAGAAAAATGCATGGTTAAATGAACTCGGCCTTGTTTATTACCACAATGATGATTATAAAAATGCAGCGCGGATTTTTCAGGCTGCGCTTACACAGGGGTATCCGCCCTCAAATGATTTTAATGAAAATTTTGGTTATGCGCTGCTGCATAGCGGGGAGTATGCCAAAGGGGAAGAGAAGCTCGTTGCAATATTTGAGAGGAAGCCGGGTAACACCGAAATAATACGCGACCTGGCGCAGATATTACATGAGAAAAAACAATTTGACCGTTCTAATATGTATTGTCAAAAATTATTAGATATCAATCCCAACGACGGAAAGGCCTTATACCAGGCAGGATTGAACTTTCAGAAAAAAGGTGAAAAGGCAAAAGGACAGGCTATGTGTGATAAAGCTATAAGCCTCGATCCTTCGTTAGCATCAAAGCGTACAAAGATCGAAGGTTTAGGAGGTGATTTTTAATAAAGGAAAACAGTTTTAAAAAACGCCTGTCTTATCTTATCGATAAGACAGGCGTTTTTTAATTCATCAATAACACATTCACACTTCTTTGCAAGATATTAAATGCGATCTCGGCCATTAAGTTTTCTTTATCCAGTGTGGGGTTAACTTCAGTAATTTCAAAGCAACATATCTTACGGCTCTGCATAAACTTGCTTATAAGATCTTCTGCTTCCCTTTCCTTAAGTCCGTTACTTACCGGAGTACCCGTACCGCGGGATATTGCAGAATCCAAACTATCCACATCAAAGCTTACATAAATATCTGTGCAGTCACTGAGGTAGCGCAACACTTTCCGACTTACACTTTCTGCACCGCTCCTTCTTACTTCCGCGGTAGTGATCACTTTCATACCATGCTTCTCTATAAGAAAACGTTCTTCTTTTTCATAATCCCGGAGCGAAATGAATACAATATCTTCAGGTAAAATCTTCTGCGGGATTTTTCCAAGGCCCTTTAATTGGTTCCACATAGCCGTGGTCTTTTCATCAAGATCATGTACTTTACTTTCTGCATTATCCTCTGCTATAGCGGTGGCGAGTGGCATCCCATGCATATTACCGGTAGGTGTAGTGTAGGGCGTATGCAGATCTGCATGAGCATCTATCCATATTACCCCAAGTTTACTTTTAGGTTTTGCCATTTTAATTCCTGCAATTGTCCCACCCGCACTGCTGTGGTCGCCGCTGAGCAATACAGGAAAAAAATTATTTTTCATACTCTCACTCACCGATTTACTGATTCGTTCATACATGCTGAGCACACCGTGTATGCGTTTTGCGTAAGGAGATTTTATTGGCTCGAAAAGCAAGTGATTTTCCACCTCTATTTTTTCAGAAGGAAAGTGAACAAAGAAATTGCTCATAAAATCCAATGCCGCTATTTTGATAGCCTCTACACCCAGACTTGCCCCCCGTGTGCCCGCGCCGAGTTCTGAGGGTACTTCAATCAACTTAATATTTTTCATAAGATCATTTAGTTAACAGGTGCAGATAAAGTTAAGAAATAAGGCAGCAGATGAGATATAAAAACCCGCCAAAAAATCCCGCAAATGCGGGATCATATATATCACTTAAAACTGTTCTAATTTACTAAAGAAGAAATCCCCCTCGATCCGTGCATTTTCATCGCTGTCGCTTCCGTGAACTGCATTTTCCCCGATTGAAGTTGCATATTTTTTGCGGATCGTGCCTTCATCTGCCTGTGCAGGATTGGTAGCGCCTATGAGTTTTCTGAAATCTTCAACTGCATTCTCTTTTTCCAGTATTGCTGCGGTAATTGGTCCGCGGCTCATAAATTCAACAAGCTCACCATAGAAAGGGCGTTCTTTATGCACAGCGTAAAACTCACCGGCTTTTTCTTCTGTAAGGTGAAGCATTTTCATAGCCACAATGCGAAACCCGCCTTCGTTGATCATTTGTAAAATACCGCCGGTGCTCCCTTTTTCTGTAGCATCGGGCTTTATCATCGTAAAAGTTCTGTTGGTCATCTTATTTAATTTTTGCGCAAAAATAGGGAATAGGCATTAGAAGAACCAAACAAGCACGGATGAGGGGGTTTATTGAGCATAGGAGTGGAAACTTTTTGCATGATGCACGGAAAAGTAATGCTGTTGAATGAAATCTTCTGCCGAAAATCTCAGGTGTTTGCATTACTTTTGCCGACTTTATGAAATCTCTTGATAAGATATTCTCTTTACTCACTGAGCAAAAAAATGTAGTGATCACCATGCATCAAAAGCCGGACGGCGATGCTATGGGTTCAACACTGGGATTAAAGCATTTTCTAATTGCTCTCGGCCACAATGCGACTGTAATATCCCCGACTAATTGGGCAGCTTTTCTCAACTGGATGCCGGGTTGTAACGAGGTGATAGATTATGAGAACAAAACTAAAACGGCAGATGACCTGATCAAAAAAGCAGACTGGGTATTTTGCCTGGATTTCAATACCCTTTCCCGCACAAAAAAAATGGAAGAATCCCTAAATGCTACTTCTGCAGAAAGGATATTAATAGACCACCACAGGGAACCGCAGATTGAAAAGTTTTCTTATGGCATAAGCGATGCCGGCAAAAGCAGCACTTGCGAGATGGTTTTCGATTTTATTATGGCTTCCGGCCATGGTGATAAGCTTAATTCTGATGCAGCAGAATGTTTGTATGCAGGTGTGATGACTGATACAGGTTCATTCAGATTTCCTTCTACTACAGCAAGTGTGCATGCGATGGTTGCTCATCTTAAAAATGCAGGACTAGATCATTCTCCTATTCATGAAGCACTTTTTGATAACGGGTCGGAAGCAAGATTACGTTTCATTGGAAATGTATTGCTGAACAGGATGGAGGTTTTTTATGAGTACAATACGGCGTTAATAGCAATACCCCAAAGCGATCTGATAGATTATGGCATTCAAACGGGTGACACAGAAGGATTGGTGAATTACCCGCTAAGCATAGAAGGAATTAAACTGGCGGCTATAATAATAGACAGGGGAGAGGAGCGCAAATGTTCGTTCAGGAGCAAAGGTGAGTTTGATGTAAATACTTTCGCCAGGACTTATTTTAACGGTGGCGGACATTATAATGCAGCGGGCGGTGCAACAACAGACGTCCTGGATACAGCGGTTGCAAATTTTAAAAAGGCCATCGCGGAAAACAAGGAAAAATTAAGTACATATACATTTTAAAATAAACAAAACACAATGAAATGAGCCATAATATATTCGGATACAAACCGAAGATGATCATTGGCGAATTCCATTTGACAATTAAAAACAATCAAAAAAACACAATGAAAAACATCATTTATCTGTTATTGCTTACGGCTGTGGGCTTTTCCGCATGTAAGAATGAATCTTTTACAAGAGTAAAAGACGGTCCTGAATATCGAATCATTACTTCCAAGGGGGGAAAATTGATAACTACAGGAAATATTATTGAAATGGCGGTTCTGGTTAAATATAAAGATTCAACCATCTTCAGTACCTATGAAATGGGCATGCCTCAATATGCACCTTATGATACTTCAAAATTTCCCGCCGTATTTAAAGAAATATTCAAAACTCTTCATGTGGGGGACAGCATCATCATAAAAGAGTCTACGGATTCTCTGATTAAAAAAGGCCAGGGTGCACCTTTTATGAAAAAGGGTGATTTTATATACCAATATTATAAAGTACTGAATACTTATGCAACTGAAGAAGAGGCTGAAAAAGCAAGGGCAGCAGCAGCAATAAAAGCGGAAGCTATCGCAAAAAAGAAATCTGAAGCACAGCTTGTAAAAGATGATAAAATACTGAAAGATTATTTTGCAAAGAATAATATACAGGCGGTGAAAACTCCTGAGGGTGCTTACGTACAGATTCTTCAGAAAGGAACGGGAGCAATGCTTGACACTTCGGTAATAGCAAAGATCAATTATACCGGAAGGAATCTCGAGGGTAAAATGTTTGATTCAAACACAGATCCTTCAAAAGGTCATTTGGAACCTTTGACTGTTAACCTTACCCCGGACATGTCGCTCGGTAACACTGTTATCATCGGTATGACTGACGGCTTGAAAATGTTCAATAAAGGTGCAAAGGGTAAAATATTTATCCCTTCTTCATTAGGTTATGGTGCAACAGGATCGGGAGCAGACATAGCTCCTAATACGAATCTTATATTTGAAGTAGAAGTTCTCGATGTGCTGAATAAATCTCAGGCTGCGGCAGATATTGCCTTGCAACAAAAGAAAATGGAGGCTCTCCAAAAAATGTATTCAGACAGTATGTCTAAAATGCAACCTCAGCAACAACAGAGATAATCTTACATCTGATTTTTACAAGAAAGCAGCCATTCAAACGGCTGCTTTTTTTATGCTCATAAGCCGGTACACTATTCAAATTCTTATACCATAAAATACTTTATTGAGAATATCTATCTTCGAAAAAAATTACACATGCAAAAATGCTTATTTTTTACAGGTATTTTAATTTGCTTAGCAAATGTTGCGCTCACACAGGTTTCGCAAAAAGCTTCGTTATATGATCCCAAAGCATTATTTGCACCCATGTTTTATCCAACCGGCGGTACCATTTCCCGATCTGCAGATGGCAGCCCTAATGTAGGCTATTGGCAGAATCGTGCGGATTATCAGATAAATGTGTCTCTGGATGATAATACCAATGAAATTTCAGGTTCCGTTATTATCAGTTATAAAAATAACAGCCCGCATGCCTTGCCCTTTTTGTGGCTGCAATTAGATCAGAATCTCTTTGCAAAAGGCAGCAGGGGACAGGCCCGCATGCCTGTAGGAGTGAAAAGCCGCTACGGTAATGCCAACAGTAATTTTGACGGCGGTTATAAAATAAGAACAGTTAAAAATCTTAATGACAACAGCGCAGCAGATTATATTATAACGGATACCAGGATGCAAATTCGTCTGCCCAAGGCAATGAAGCCGGGTGGCGATATGATCAAAATTAAAATCGACTATGCCTTTATTTTGCCTGAAGAAGGTGCAGACCGTTGCGGCATATTAAAAACAAAGAACGGAAATATTTATGCCGTTGCACAATGGTACCCACGGATGTGTGTCTATGATGATGTTGAAGGATGGAATACTGCGCCATATCTCGGGCCAAGCGAGTTTTACCTGGAATACGGAGATTATGATTTCAGCATTACTGCACCTGCAACGCACATTGTTGTGGGCGGCGGTGAACTTCAGAACCCCACTGAGGTATTGACTTCCACACAACTGAAGAGAATGGAGGAAGCAAGAAAAAGTGATAACACCGTATTTCTACGAACCGAAAAAGAGGTAACTGAAGCGTCGTCTCGACCTAAAACTTCCGGAACACTTACATGGAAATTTAAATTACAAAATACCAGGGATGTATCTTGGGCCTCATCTAAATCATTTATATGGGATGCAGCAAGAATAAACCTGGCAGACGGTAAGAAGGCGATGGCACAAAGCGCTTATCCGGCAGAAAGCGCCGGTAACAATAAATGGGGCAGGAGCACAGAATACACCAAAGCCAGTGTAGAAAACTACAGCAAGAGATGGTACCAATACCCTTATCCGGTGGCAGTAAATGTAGCCACCAACATAGGCGGAATGGAATACCCGGGTATTGTATTCTGCGGTTCTAATGCCTCGGGAGCTGATCTTTTCGGCGTAACAGATCATGAATTCGGGCATACATGGTTTCCTATGATCGTAGGAAGCAATGAAAGAAAATATGGCTGGATGGATGAGGGCTTTAATACTTTTATAAACACGCTGGCTTTAGAAGATTTCAATAAAGGAGAATATAAAAGCAGCCTGCCTAATACAACCATGTTGCTCCCATACCTGTTCGGTCCTTTCAGTGAGGGGATCATGAGCACACCGGATGCGCAAAAAGAAATGAATATCGGGGCCACGCTATATTACAAACCCGGTTATGGTTTGCAACTCTTACGGAATCATATCCTTGGGCCACAACGTTTTGATTATGCGTTCAGAGAATACATAAACAGGTGGGCATATAAACATCCGACGCCTTGGGATTTTTTCAGGACAATGGACAACGTGGCAGGAGAAAATCTTGCGTGGTTCTGGAAAGGATGGTTCATGGAAAATTATAACCTGGACCAGGGAATAAAAACAGTTACTTCAGATAATGCTGAAGGGACGGTGGTTACATTGGAAAACCTCGATAGAATGGCGCTGCCCGTTATTCTTGCATATGAAACTAAAAAGGGTGTAAAAGGGGTAATGAATTTGCCTGTAGAAATTTGGAACAACACAGGCACTTTTAAAGTAAGATTGCCCGTAAAGGAGGAAATTAAAAGTGTTACGATTGATCCGGAAAGGGTTTTTCCAGATTTGAATTACAGTAACAATAAATGGAATAATTAAGCAGGGTAAATTCGGAATTATTTTCTGCAGACAATGGGAACAATAGCTAAGATATTTTTTTAGCCCCGAATGCTTTAAACAGAATAATAGAGGCAATTCCTGTTACAGCAAGCAAAATGGGCATGAGGCTTAAGCCCATTTTGTTCTTTTTGCGGGATGAAAGATTTGCATTAACAACCCGGGCTTCATTCTTATCAGAATATTCCAGTACCCATAGTTGATTATTTCCATCAAAAACTCCATGAACGGGTGACCAATGGTTCTCTGATATATGATGAACTGAGATCTTACCCAGAGCATCTATTTTCAATATTTGGTGTTCGCTGAAAACAGAAGCATAAATATTTTTCGATTCATCCTGCCACACACTCCAGATTGAAATTTGATCATCAACTATATTTTCTGCAATAATTTTTACTACGCCCGTTGAATTAATTCTAAAGACATCGTTTTTTAAAACAAACAAAATACTTCCGTCTTCCTGAACATGTAAAAATTTAACACCGGTAAACCTACCGTTTGCAAACAAAGTTTCTCTGCCGTCAGGATGGATTTTGAAGATTTTTGAAGAATCTGTATGGCTGATATAATATGAGTTTCTGTAAAGATCACCTGCTAAAGAAAAATCGTTTTTAATATAAGCCTGACGTGTATTTACTATTGTGTCAAGGCGTCCGTCGGGAGTGAGTTTCCACATGTAATGAAAGAACCTGTCAGTAGCTTCACTTTCGTACCTTAAATGTTCGCCATAAAGATTATCCATAGCATCTAAAAACAACTCATGTGTATGGACGTTACGAACAGCAATTGTTTTGATGCCTTTCGTTATCTTCCACACTTGCTCAAGATCCGTATAAAAGATATTTCCTTTGCTGTCTCTTAAAATACCTATACCCGGGTGAGCACAAGCACCGGCAGGAAATAAAAATAATAAGCAGAATATTTTTCTCATATGCAGAAATTAGAATTTACCCACCATTTCTATTTGTAAGAAGTTTTTGTACGCCACTTCCCGCTGCGCAAATAGAAAAACGACATCAAAAATATCGCTGTCCAATAAACAAATTCATTGCTCCATGCCATTGCAAGGGAAACATAATTTACTTTCATAAAATACCATGTGTAGCCAAGGTATAAACTGATGGCTACAAGCTCTATAACCAGGTTCATTTTTGTTTTGCCTGTACCCGTTACGCCATTAAGGCAAATATTGGCAATGCTCATAAATATCATACCCAGTGAAACAATCCTTATAACTGGTATTCCTTCTTTTACAAAGTTTTCGTCCTGACCGAAAAGATTAAAAAACACTTCAGGGAACAGGTTAAGAAGCAACACCGGAATTAAACAAAATCCTAAGCTCCACATAGTGATTCGTTTAATAATAGGCAGTACATCGTCCTCTCTTTTCTGACCCATCAGATTACTCACCATCGCATTGCTCGTACTTGCAAAAGCCCATATGAATACGCCCGCAACGCCGAATACGTTGCGCATTACATTGCTGATCGCCTTTGCTACAGTACCTCGGCTTTCCAGGAGAAGAAAAAATATGAGCCATGTTGTTACGCTTATGATGTATTGTGCTACAAGCGGCAAAGACACTTTTACGATCTGATTGTTAATGTCTTTATTAAACCGAAAACTTTTCAGCAAACCATATTTATTTTTCAGCCCGGTAAAAAAAAGTACGCCCAGCACTACTGCCATGCCCGTAAACTCAGCAATAACGGATGCTACAGCCGCGCCGTTAAAACCCATTGCAGGAAAACCCCCGTGCCCAAAGATGAGCAAATAATCAAAAAGTATATTTACCAGTGCTTCACACATAAACCCGATCATGAGCCATTTGCTGTTCAGTGAAGCCACAAGAAATGCATTGCCCATCTGGAACAGGTATAAAAAAGGCAGCCCCCATATTCTTATTTTCAGAAAGCTCATTTCGGCAGGATAGGAAACGGGATCTGCCACAGAGCGCATAATAAAAGGCGCAACGAACCAGGTAAATAAGATACATACCGCCGCAAACTGCAGGCTTATCCTGATACCCTGAGAAAGGATGGTTTTGAAATGTTCATGGTTCCCGCTGCCCGCATTTCGGGAGAATACTGTTTGTAATGCATTATTTAATCCATGGCCGGCCACGGCGAAAATGAGGTAGAACACACCCGTGATACCTGCATTTCCTAAAGCCTCTTCACTGAGGCCGCCGAGAAAAATGCTGTTCGTAAGCATATTGATCTGCGGAATAAGGATGGAAAGCGTGATGGGCAGTGCAATAGAGAGGATCTGCCTGTCGGTCACATCTACACGCAGATCGTTATTTGTTATGCCGCTTTCCATAAGTCAGCAAAAATATCTTATTTTGCCTGCCTAAATTCAGGCCTTGAATATTGCATTTACAATACCACCGGAAGCGCAGAATTATGCCGATATGCATATGCTTGCAGAAGTAGGACACAACGAAATTTTATTTTTAATTTTTCAGAAAGCCCCGGTTTCGCTGCTGGGTTTTTACATGTACAGCCTTAACAAACACATTTCCGGAACGGAATACGCGGAGGCATTGGAAAATGCCATTCGGAAAGAACATGTGCTGCATCAGCAGTTTGCTTCATGCACTGTATTTTGTAATTACAACGAATCTGTACTTGTGCCGGCTACATATTATAAAGAACCGGAAAAGGATAATTATTGCGACGTTCTTTTCGGCAGTGATAAAACAGCTCTCTGTTTTAAGGAAGATATTAGAGGGGTTGATATTAAAAATGTTTACAGGATACCGGGGAAGGTGCATCAGATATTGAACACTTTTTTTCCCTCCCATAATTTCTACCATGCTACCTCAGTTCAGGTTGAAACGCAAGAACATGGCGGAGAGGTAATGAAATGTATTGTATATCATAACAGTATAAAAGTTATCCTTTTCAAAGAAAACAAATTACAGATCGTACAGTATTTTGAATATGAGGGCCCAACAGACGTCTGCTATCATATGCTTAATGTTTGCGAAAGGTTTGGTGTCTCCCCGTCTGTCGTTCAGGTTTCGCTTAGCGGTATGATCGAAGAAAGCTCCAATCTGTATCGGGAGATATACAATTATTTTATGCACGTAAGTTTTGTTTCATTACCTGCTAATACGATCCTCTCTGAAAAATTAAATGAACACCCTCACCAGTTTTACGCTCACCTTACAGGATTGGCAGTATGCGTATAATAAGCGGCACACATGGCGGGAGAAGAATTACCCCGCCGGCCAACATGCCTCATACCCGCCCAACGACGGATATTGCAAAGGAGGGTTTGTTTAACATTCTGCAGAATCAACTGGATTTTGAAGAACTGAAAACATTGGATCTTTTCGGCGGCACAGGTTGTATTACTTATGAGCTGGCAAGCAGGGGAGCGCCGGATCTTACTATTGTGGAGAAGGATACAAAGATGTATGATTTCATTAAAAAGAACATTGAGGTGTTGGGCTTCGAAAACATTAAAGTTGTAAAGAGTGAAGTGTTCAATTATATAAACAGCTGCAACACCAATTACGATTTCATTTTTGCAGGACCGCCTTATGCGCTGGCCACAATTGATGAATTGCCGAAGCTCATTTTTGAAAAAGACCTGCTTACAGCCGGGGGACGGTTTGTATTGGAACATACACCGCGGAATGATTATCGTAAATTCGAACATTACAAATCTGAAAGAAATTACGGGACAACGATATTTTCTACTTTTGTAAATGAAGTATAGGGCTGTCAGACTGATAAAATCAAATTTCTGTGTTTTGCAAAAAAATACACAGTAATTGGATAAACAACAACATATTAATGACAAAATCCGAACTCAGAAAAATATACAAACAGAAACGTGCCGAGTTATCGCCAGCTGCAAAGGACAGGCTGGAAGACCTGATGCTTATTCAGTTTCAAAGCCTGCATCTGCAAATTCCGAATATGGTGATGACGTATTCACCGATAGAAGTACAAAACGAATATGACCCCGTTCTTATTGAAGAATACTGCTTTTTTAAAAATCCGGCTGCTACGCTTGTTTACCCGGTGGTGGATAAGGAGCATGGTACTTTAAAGGCAGTTGCAGTAAAAGAGGATACTTTTTTTGAGCTCAATGAATTTGAAATTGAAGAACCGATGAATGGTAAGGAAACATCCCCGGAAGCAGTCGGTTTAGTTATTGTTCCTTTGTTAGCGTTTGACGCAGAGGGAAATAGGGTAGGCTACGGCAAAGGGTATTATGATAAATTCTTAAACATGTGCAGGCCTGAAACCATAAAAGTAGGGTTCAGTTTTTTTGATGCTGATGCCATTGATGATCTGAATGAATTTGACCGGAAGCTTGATTTTTGTATTACACCTGAACGCATCTTTCAGTTTTAAAATTACTCGTTGCTTAAAAGTTTCAGATATCTCCTTTTTCCCTTTTCACTGATATACGGTGGCTTTATTATGCTCCGTAATTTCCTTTTTGATAAGCAAATCCTCAAATCCGCAACATTTAATTTTCCCATTATCTGCGTGGGAAACCTTGCGACCGGTGGCACCGGTAAAACTCCCATGACAGAATACCTTATCAGTATCCTGCAAAAAGATCATAAGCCTGCAACGCTAAGCAGGGGATACAAAAGAAAAACAAAGGGCTTTGCGATTGCGGGGCCCAGAACCACTGCTTTAGACATCGGTGACGAGCCTATGCAGTTTCATGAAAAATTCCCAAACATAACAGTAGCTGTGGGAGAGGAGCGGTTCGTAGCTATCCCACAGATATTACACGACAGGCCCGAGACGAGTGTTATAATCCTCGATGATGCTTTTCAACACCGCAGCGTGAGGGCGGGACTGAATATTATTCTAACAGACTATAAAAATCTTTATACCCGCGACCTGATGATACCTGCAGGTGATCTTAGGGATACAAAAATAAGTGCAAGACGTGCAGATATTATTATCGTGACAAAATGTAAGTCTGATCTGGACGCTGATGAAAAGGAGAAAATCATAAAAGAAATTGCTCCGAAAACAAATCAGCAGGTATTTTTTACTGAGATCAGTTATGCTCCGCCTTATCATTTATTTACGGGAGAAAAGAATGATCTGCATACCGATACTGATATCCTCCTTATAACAGGGATAGCTAATCCTAAACCAATGAAGGAATTCCTCGCTGCGCACGTGCACAGCTATGATATGCTGCAATATGCGGATCACCATATTTTCAGCAGTAATGATCTGCGGGAAATTAAAAAGCATTTTGAAAAATTATCTCCGGACAAGAGATTGATCATTACCACAGAAAAGGATGGTGTAAGATTGAAAAAATTCCACACAGAGCTTGCACATTTACCCATTTTTGTGCTGCCCATAACACCCAGCTTTTTGTTCGGGGAAGGAGATGTGTTTAACAAGCTTATATTTGAATTCCTCGGACGGTATATAAAGAACTGATTGTATTAAAATATACAATAGGTTTTTTTGTGATAAACGGCATCTACGACAAATTACGTAATCGTACTTTTGCCGGAAGAATAAAACACGCTTAATGAAATCTTTATTTACACTTATCTGCATATTTATTGTACTCGGAGCAAATGCTCAGAAAACTATTGTTGTAAAGGGTTCAGCAAAAACTGAAGACGGTAAAGCGTTAAGCGGTGCATCTGTGTTGCTTTTCTACCCGGGCCTTAAGGATACCCTGAGAACAATCACTAATGATAAAGGAAATTATACGTTCAATAATATTCGCACACAGAAAGCCACAATATCCATTTCTTATGTAGGGTACAAAAAATTTGCAGATACTTATGACTATTCAAATGCGGCAGGTGAAGAGGTAAACTATGAAGTGATCATGACTCCCGGAGACAATTTGCTGGAAACAGTTACTATAGAGTCTGCAAAAGTGCAGATCAAAGAAGACACTGTTTCATACAGGATAGACAGTACCATGTTTCGCAAAAACGATAATGTGGAAGCCGTTTTAAAAAACCTTCCGGGTGTCCAGGTAGATAAAGACGGCAAGGTAACCGCGCAAGGTAAAGAGGTAACAAAAGTGAAGGTAAACGGAAAAGAATTTTTCGGTGGTGATGTGAAGACTGCTACCCGTGAGCTGAATGCAGACATGGTGGATAGGATACAGATCATTGATGATTACGGCGACCAATCGGCTTTTACCGGCATCAAAGACGGTGATCCTACCAAAACCCTTAATATTCAGTTGAAGAAAGATAAGAACAAAGGTTATTTCGGAAACGTAACCGCGGGTGGTGGCACAAAAGACAGGTATCTGACATCATTATCATTAAGCAGGTTCAACAACAATCAGCAGATATCTGTTACGGGGAATATGAACAATACCAATGCGAGCACATTTAATTT